>NZ_LZHN01000028.1:0-38514 GCF_001690435.1 Gilliamella sp. Nev3-1
TCGCGTTGCATCGAATTAAACCACATGCTCCACCGCTTGTGCGGGCCCCCGTCAATTCATTTGAGTTTTAACCTTGCGGCCGTACTCCCCAGGCGGTCGATTTATCGCGTTAGCTTCGGAGCCCATCACTCTAGGCAACAAACTCCAAATCGACATCGTTTACAGCGTGGACTACCAGGGTATCTAATCCTGTTTGCTCCCCACGCTTTCGCATCTCAGCGTCAGTATCTGTCCAGAAGGCCGCCTTCGCCACCGGTATTCCTCCACATCTCTACGCATTTCACCGCTACACGTGGAATTCTACCTTCCTCTACAATACTCTAGTTAACCAGTTTTAAGTGCAATTCCTAGGTTGAGCCCAGGGCTTTCACACCTAACTTAATTATCCGCCTACATGCCCTTTACGCCCAGTCATTCCGATTAACGCTCGCACCCTCCGTATTACCGCGGCTGCTGGCACGGAGTTAGCCGGTGCTTCTTCTGTAATTAACGTCAATTGTTGCACCTATTAGATACAACACCTTCCTCATCACCGAAAGTACTTTACAACCCGAAGGCCTTCTTCATACACGCGGCATGGCTGCATCAGGGTTCCCCCCATTGTGCAATATTCCCCACTGCTGCCTCCCGTAGGAGTCTGGACCGTGTCTCAGTTCCAGTGTGGCTGGCCATCCTCTCAGACCAGCTAGAGATCGTCGCCTAGGTGAGCCTTTACCCCACCTACTAGCTAATCCCATATGGGTTCATCAAATGGCGCATGGCCCAAAGGTCCCATGCTTTGGTCTCTCAACTTTATGCGGTATTAGCAGTCGTTTCCAACTGTTGTCCCCCTCCATTCGGCAGATCCCCATACTTTACTCACCCGTCCGCCACTCGTCATCAAGTGCAAGCACTCATGTTACCGTTCGACTTGCATGTGTTAAGCCTGCCGCCAGCGTTCAATCTGAGCCATGATCAAACTCTTCAATTTAAAGTTTGATGCTCAATAACTGTCTCTGACATATTCAAATGAATCTTCAGTGTCACTTATCAAGACTTAACTTTTTAGTCCGTAGACTTTAATCTTTCGTCTCGCAAGTGCCCACACAGATTGTCTGTTTCTTATTTTTAAAGAGCTAACAGCCTTTTTAAATCAATCAACTTTCCGTTAATTTACTTCGCTGTCTCAAGGGTTGCATATACTACGCTAACCTTTTTTGTTCGTCAAGATCTTTTTTCAAAATTTTTGATCTTAATTTTTCACTAACTTGCCTCAGCTTTTCTCTGACGCCGTGTCAGTGGGTGCGCATTATAGGGACTTTAAAAATTCGTGCAAGGGGTTATTGTGCATTTTATTCTTGTTTGCTTTTTTTTTATTCAAGACGAACTAAAAACAAACTAAATTGAGTTATTGTAAAAGCAAATTTTAATATCTTTGGCGGATTGATTATATTTCTTATAACAGACAAAATAACTTCAAATTAAACGCGCTTTATTAAGTTAGAATAAAAAATGCCTTTTACACTCGCTCATCCTGCTATCATATTACCTCTATATAAGAAACCCCACCTATTTTCTATGACGGCTTTGATTATTGGTAGTATGTCGCCTGATTTTGAATACTTCTTAAGAGTGGAGGTAAAAAGCACTTTAAGTCATAGTCTAGCTGGTATTTTTTATTTGATTTACCAATGACCCCAGTTATTGCTTATATTTTTCATTTTATTGTCCGAAATACTTTAATTAAAAATTTACCTAATTTCTTTTATAAGCGATTTGCTAATTATTTAACTTTCAACTGGAATAAATATTACTGTCAGCATTGGGGAGTTGCTTTGTTCAACTTTTCAGTTTATTACAAGACACTGTTAATATAGGGAAAATGGAAATTCCAATTTATAAATTATTACAACATGGTAGTTCATTAATCGGTACGAGCTTGGTGTGACTATTTATTATTTACCAATTATAACATCTAAACAGAATAAAGTTGGTTTTCCATACTGGAGATTAATATCACTTATTACTTTGCTTATTTTTATATTTAGCAACTATTCTTTTCCTATAAATCAACTAGGCATAACTGTTGTTACTTTTATTAGTGCCTGTTTTATTGGATTAACCATTGCTCCACTAATACTTAAAAGTATCACTTTAATACAGCGTTTAATCTAAACGCTGTATTAGTTAAAACCACAATCAAGATTGGTTTTTTATTCTTTTTGGCAGATCAGCCAAACTATCAATAACCCAATCAGCTTGTTCTAATGCTTCTTCTGTTATGGTATCACCCGTTTTTACTAATACGGTTTTTTTAACACCCGCTTTTTTACCCGACAATAAATCAGACACTCTATCCCCAACCATATAGGAATTAGCAATATCAATTTTTAGTTCTTTGGCTGCTGTTTGAATCATACCGGGACTTGGTTTGCGACATTCACAGTTATCAATTAACGGATCATGAGGGCAATAGTACACACCATCTAAATCAACACCGCGATCTTGTAGTGACCAATCCATCCATTCTGTCAACGTGTGAAATTGTTCTTCAGTAAATATGTTTCTGGCAATACCTGATTGGTTAGTTGTGATGACTAACAAAAAACCCATTTTCTTGAGCTCTTGCATCGCATCAATAACACCATCAATGAAATGAAATTTATCAATGGTATGCACATAATTATAATCTACATTAATAGTACCATCTCGATCTAAAAAAATAGCAGGTTTCATATTGACTCTTTCCCTTTTAATTTAGGTATTACTCTACTTCGCATAGCATATTATCGATTGACTTAGATGTCTAGACGTCTTAATATTCATTTATTCATCTTTTTCTTTATATATTATGATACAACTACAACACATTTCGAAAACATTTGAGCATAATAAAACACCTATTTATGCTTTAAAAGATATTAATATCCATGTTCCTAAAGGGCAGGTTTATGGCGTTATCGGCAAATCAGGGGCAGGAAAAAGCACACTTATTCGTTGTGTTAATCTTCTAGAAAAACCGACTAATGGTAAAATTTTTTTTGATAATCAAGAAATAACACATCTATCAAATAGAAAGTTAATCAAAATACGTCAAAAAATAAGCATGATTTTTCAACACTTCAACTTACTTTCTTCACGGACAGTATTTGATAATATTGCATTTCCTCTTGAATTAAGCCAAACCCCAAAATCAAAAATCAAGCAAAAGGTTAATGAATTAATTGAATTAGTCGGCTTAGCTGAAAAAGCCGATGCTTATCCTTCGAATTTGTCTGGCGGCCAAAAACAACGAGTTGCCATTGCCCGAGCTTTAGCAAGTGAACCCAAAGTTTTATTATGCGATGAAGCAACAAGTGCCCTTGATCCTGAAACCACTCGTTCAATTTTGGCATTATTAAAAGATATCAACCAAAAATTAGGACTAACCATTTTATTAATCACACATGAAATGGATGTAGTAAAACAAATTTGTGATCAAGTAGCAGTGATCAGCAATGGAGAATTGGTTGAACAATCATCGGTAGGTGAAATGTTCTCACATGCAAAAACAGATATTGCACGACAATTTATTCAATCAACCTTGCATCTTAATATCCCTGATGATTATTTAACAAGACTATCATCTGAGCCAAAAGAAGGGCTCAATCCTTTAGTACGCTTAGAGTTTACGGGAGTTTCTGTCGACTCCCCCTTGTTATCGCAAATTGCTAAAGAATTTGAAATTGATAGTAATATTATTAGTGCACAAATGGATTATGCAGGGGGGGTTAAATTTGGCTTAATGCTAGCAGAAATGAAAGGGAACCCGAAAAGTATGGCACCAGCAATTCAATTTTTAATAAAAAATAATACCCAAGTAGAGGTTCTCGGCTATGTTTGATTTTATTCCTTCATTTAAACCTTTCGAATCACTATTTCACTATTTATCCCAATACAGCTTTTGGGGTGACTTTGTTGCTTTTTGTTCATCATACAATGGTTTTAATCAAGCTATGCTATTGAAAATGGCACAAGCCACTGATGAAACCCTTTATATGATCTTTCTATCGGGTTTTTGGGGAACGGTGATTGGATTACCTATTGGAATATTGCTTTATACAACACGCAAAGGGCAGATCTTAGATTGCTATATAACTAATAGTGCTATTTCATTTATTACTAATATATTTCGTTCTATTCCTTTCATTATACTAATTGTATGGATTATTCCTTTTACCACGTTGTTAATGGGAACCTTTATAGGTAAACAAGCAGCTGTAGTACCGTTAAGTATTGGTGTATCGCCATTAATTGCACGTATGATTGAAAATGCATTGTTAGATGTACCTAAAGGGTTAATTGAGGCGGCTAGATCAATGGGAGCAACACCATTTCAAATTATATATAAGGTTTTATTACCTGAATCATTACCTGTAATTGTTAATAGCATGACGATTACCTTAATTACTTTGACAGGATACATTGCGATGGCTGGAGCCGTTGGCGCTGGAGGTCTTGGACAACTAGCTATTCAATATGGTTACAACGGCTACAAGCCTGCTATAATGAACACTGTTTTGGTTATATTAATTATTATTGTCTTTATTATTCAATTTATTGGCAATAGGATTGTTAAACGAGTTACACATCATTAATTTTGGGAGAAATATATGTCTATTAAAAAGCTAGTACTTATTAGCACATTGGTAAGTGCATTTTTTTTAACTGGCTGTGATAATAATAAACAACCAGCCACAACAGATAGCAAATCAGCAGAGCCTGCTAAAGTAAGTTCTATCAAAGTAGGAGTGATTTCTGGTCCTGAACAAGAGGTCGCCGAAGTAGCTAAACAACAAGCAAAAGATCTTTATAATTTAGACGTTGAACTAGTTATTTTTAACGATTACGTTACACCAAACCAAGCATTAAATGACGGCTTAATTGAAGTGAACGCATTCCAACATAAGCCTTATTTAGATGAGCAAATAAAAGAACGTGGTTATAAATTAGCTGTTGTTGGAAACTCATTTGTTTATCCAATTGCAAGCTATTCTCGCAAATTAAAACCGATTGAAGAATCAACAGAAACAGGTGAAGGGGTAAAAGTGACATCACCACGCGGTGAAACCTTCTTTATTCCAGCTAATTCAACTATTGCTATTCCTAATGACCCAACCAACTTAGGACGAGCGTTATTATTATTACAACATGAAGGCATGATTACAGTTGATAAATCTAAAGGTTTATTGCCTACTGTACTTGATATCACTAGCAATCCTTACAACTATAAGATCGTTGAACTTGAAGCACCCATGTTGCCACGTTCATTAGATGATACTCAAGTTGATCTTGCAATTATCAATAACGCCTTTGCAGGGCAAGCCAACTTAACACCAAGTAAAGATGGTATTTTTGTAGAAGATAAAGAATCACCTTATGTTAACATTATTGTTTCTCGTGAAGCTGACAAAGAGAATGAAAGTATAAAAAACTTTGTTAAAGCATACCAAACTGACGCAGTGGCAGAAAAAGCTAACCAAATCTTTAATGGTGGCGCTATTCGCGGTTGGTAATAACTTACAATAAATACTTATTACTATCAATTCCGCCGGCTTCTGTTATCGGCGGAAAGCTATTAGCATAAAAGCTATTAGCATGAAAACTATTAGCATAAAGAAAATAAACCAATCCACTTAAAAATTTTCTATAAATCAATAAACAATGACATATCAAATAAAACCAATCGGCATAATCCGCTCCCCTTATAGTGAAAAATTTTCTGTGCCAAGGCAACCTAATTTAGTTAACGCAGGACAAGGCGATCTTTACTTATTAGCGCCTTACAATGATCCCGTCAGTGTTAAAGGGCTGGAACAGTTTTCACATTTATGGCTATTATTCCTATTTCACCATATTGCTCCTGAAAAATGGAGATTAACCGTACGCCCTCCTCGTTTAGGTGGTAATAAAACAATGGGAGTATTTGCTACACGCTCACCATTTAGACCTAATCATATAGGGCTTTCTGCTGTCGAATTAAAGGACATCCTTGTTGAAAATAAACAGGTCATTTTAAAACTAGGTAGCCTAGATTTAGTTGATGGCACGCCAATTATTGATATCAAGCCTTATATTCCTTATTGTGACAGCCATTCAGATGCATTTGCAGGATACGCACAATCTACACCTAAAGAAAAACTAACTGTTACATTTTCACAAAAAGCACAATTAATTTTAGATTTACAAAAACAGGATTATCCTCAGCTCACTGAGCTCATTACACAAGTTATTTCTCAAGATCCAAGGCCTGCCTACAAACAAAAAAAAATTAATGAACAAACCTATGGACTGACGCTTTACCATTTTAATATTAAATGGAAGATCAGCAATCAACACGCTCTTGTTGAAGATATCTATATAGATAATATATATTAGTTAGACAAAAATTTAGATCAAATATGTTCTTTATTCTAAATTTTTATTAATGAAAAGCAGGTTTATCAGTGTCTTTAATAAAAAATTACATGAAACCGTTAAAAAAAATTGGTAGATTTTGCTAATTCTGATAGACTAAATGCGGGTTTAATTTCCCTATATTTCACTTTGCCACTAAAACTTTATAAGTTTTAGTGGTTCTTTTTATCTGCAATATCAATGATAACTAAAGTTATGCTTGCTTCTCATTTCGGCAATATCGATTGAATCAAATAAATAATGCTTTCCGCAATAATCACAATGAATATCAATTTTACCACCCTGTTCAGCTAGAGTTTCATCAACTTCATTATTTGGTAAGGTCATTAAGCTATTCTCGCAACGTTGGCGTGAACATCCGCACTTAAAAATAATATCCTGTGTTTCAAAAAGGCGTACGTCTTCTTGATTATATAGGCGGTATAAAATCTCATCAGTAGGAAGCTGAAACAGCTCATCGCTAGTCATTGTCTCAGTTAATGCACAAAGATGCTCAAATGATTCATAGGTGTTTTCATGAGCGGGCAAAACTTGCAATAAAATGCCTGCTGCCATTGGCTTATTATTATACACTCCCGTTTTGACAAATAAGCGCGTTGGCAGTTGTTCCGATTGCATAAAATAGTTTTCGATACAACCAATAAGCGTATCTTTTTCTAATCCGACAATTCCTTGATAACGCTCACCGTGTTTTGGTGTGATAGTGATAACAACATAACCATTACCTACCATATCTTTAAGCGTCGCATTATCAGTGATCTCACCGTTAACTCGAGCAACACCACGTAACTGTTGTTGATCATTACCATTCACTACCGCTAAAGATAAAGCGCCATCACCCTGCAACTGCACAGCAATATCGCCTTCAAATTTTAGTGTTGCGGTTAATAAACTGGTTACAACCAACAATTCACCAAGTAATTTTTGTACCGCAATTGGGTATGAATGATTATCTAAAATCGCTTCATACGTCTGCTCAAGACGGGTAATTTCACCACGAATAGGGTGATTATCAAATAAAAAACGATTTAAAGTATCCATATTAATTGTTGTCACCTTGTTGTCTATTGTATTTAAATTTAATCAAATCGCGCCGCTCCTTTTTATCAGGTTTTCTATCGGGGTGCGGCATTGTCAATGCATTGAGTTTACGTGCTTGTGCTATTGTTTCTCGTTTAACAATACTATCGGGAGTTTCTAGATAAAGTTGTTGAGCCTCAGTAGCAGTTTTTCGTTGCTCGCTAATAGCTAAAATTTGAATTGTTTTTTGATCCAAACCTTGGCGAAGCGTTAAAATGGCCCCAACTTCAACAATTTTACTTGGTTTAGAGCGCTGACCATTATAATGTACCTTGCCACCTTCAACCATTTCTCGAGCTAATGAGCGAGACTTATAAAATCTTGCAGCCCAAAGCCATTTATCTAACCTTACAAGCAAAATAACACCTTCATATCATACTAATTGTTGAGCTTTCACGCTCAAACACACATAGAAAGCGCATCTTATACATCTTAACCAGTTATATAACGATGCTTTTAATAAAAATCAATGCTCAAGATTGATAATATAATCATTTCCCTCGTTTGTCGAAAACACCCCTGAAAAGCTAAATGGTCGAAATTGTCCATGTAAATTAGCTGAATAATTTATCGCTGTTGGAGGTTGCTTTACCAATTTCCAGTCTTCTAACAACGAACTGGTGATATTATATGCATTAAATTTCAAAGATAACGGCTCATTTTGCGACAGATCAATATCTGCTTGGGATTCGATCATGCCACTATTAACTAAAGAGCCAAAAGTTAACAAAGCATGATTTTGAGAATCAAATTTTAGGACCAGATCTGGATAACGAATATCAATTCTATTAAACGAACCTTTTTCTGATTTAAAAAACACAGTTCCTGAAAATATGCCTAATTTTTGATTTTCAGCTAAAACAACATTTGAACCTGAAGCTTGAAAATTATATAGGCTAAACGGAAAATCGCTGTATTTTCTAATTATTAAACTTTGTAAAATATCAAGTTTATCAACTATAATATGCTTAAAAATATCGGGTAACACGGGTAGCTCAAATTTTTCAGGAACGTCATAATTGATATCGGCTAATGTTAATTTCTCTAGCTGTAGGTCATTATCTTTCCATTTTCCAGAAAAATTTATACTGCCTTTATTCCATTTCGCTAACGCTTTTTGAATCGTCACTTCTTGATTATCGGATGATAATTGAACCAATACCGACGAAAATGACTGCTCATGTAAAACAACATTATCAGCATTAAAAGTAAAAGAGCTTTGCTCAAAACGCCACTTATCATCATAACAAAGATTGGTTACTTCAATATTGCCTTTCTCAATTAAAAAATGAGGCAATTGTATACTACTTTCAAGTATTGATAATTGCTTAATAGTTAATTTTGGCAAAATATGGGAATAGTTGCTCCAAAACGCCTCATCTGTTGATTGGAAATTGATATTATGTAACTTTAATTGATCAATATTCAAACTATTATCAGCAAGTACTTTTAATTTACTCACAAAAAAGCCATTATTAATATTTCCACCTAAATTAGTAATCGTTGTAACACCATCGCGATGGAACCCTTGAATAAGTAGTGATTTTATTGGAATTTGATTCACTAAAACATCTTGTGAAGAAAAATCAAATTGATACTGACCTGCTCCCGATGAAATAAAAGGTTGAATGCCCCCATTAATTTTATTGAATGAAAGTTTGTCTTTTCCATTGTTGACCAGAACATCAACGTTTGAATTAACAAATTTTAGCGTATTGCTTGAAAAGGCATAGTGGCCAAAGTGAGTATCAGCAACCGCGCCGTTAATAATGGTAATATAATTAAAGTGAGATAATTGCCAAAGATTGCTTTTATCCAATCCTATCACTAATTTAGGAATATGAATAATTTCTTGCTTATTATCGCTCACAACGACTTCATCAAAAGCCAATTCATAGAAATTTGAAAACGAATGATGAACGTTGCCTATTGAAATTGTATAAGAACTTAATCTAGATAATTGCTGACTAACTATTTTAGCGCCAAAAGAGGTTTGCACAACAAAATAAGACAACAAAACTAAAAGCCAAAAAATGAATAGAAAAATGATGATATAAAATCGTAATCGTCGCATAAATAAATTTAATTGTTATAATGAACTATGAATAATTGCATTACGATAACTGATTTTAACCAAAATAGCACCTCATTGCGTATAAATGATTTGTGGTTAAGTTGGTTTTACAGTTAAGATATAAACTTTCATTATATATTTTTAAATAATAACTGAACAACTCACTTTCCCCTTCTTTGATTAAGATAAGGGAGAGTTATTTTTATTTACTATAAGTAAAAACGGGAGATACCTAGATGAAACAAATCCCAATGACGGTTAAGGGAGCTGAATTATTACGAGCCGAGCTTGAAGAGCTCAAAAATGTCAAAAGACCACAAATAACAGCCGCCATAGCTGAAGCAAGAGCTCACGGCGATTTAAAAGAAAATGCTGAATACCATGCCGCAAGAGAACAGCAGGGCTTTTGTGAAGGCCGTATTCAAGAAATTGAAGGCAAACTTTCACAAGCACAAATTATTGACATAACTAAAGTAAAAAATACTGGGCGTATTATTTTTGGTGCAACAGTAACCGTTATCAATGTAGAAACAGACGAAGAAACAACCTATCGTATCGTAGGTGATGATGAGGCTGATTACAGGCAGAATCTTATTTCAGTCAATTCACCAATTGCTAGAGGTTTAATCGGCAAAGAAGATGGCGATACTGTACAAATTAAAACGCCAGGTGGTGATGTGGAATTTGATATTATTAAAGTGGAATATATCTAATCTTCAATACATTATAAATAACAAACAGGGCTTATAGCCCTGTTGTCGCATTTATTTAGGTAAAGTGATTTTCTTATCTTCACTTGGTCTAAAAATGGTAAAGTTAGAACCCACCAATTGCACTGGCAAAGCCTTTGTTTCACGAATAATAGCATCACAAATAAGCTTCTTCGTTTCGCGATCTTCCGCAGAAACCTTAATCTTAATTAACTCATGGAAATTTAAGGCGTTGTCAATTTCGGCAAGCACTCCCTCGGTAAATCCATTGGCCCCAATCATCACTATAGGTTTTAAATGATGAGCTTCACTTTTTAAATACTGTTTTTGTTTATTCGATAAATTCATTAAATTTTTATCACTTTAAGTTGTAATTTTGCTATTCTACCCTTATATATATTTGTAATCAATGAAGTGACCTCTTTACATTAAGGATTTATTAGCTGTGAGTAATAAAAAACGCTCAGCAAGTTCAACGCGTTGGCTCAATGAACATTTTAATGATCGCTTTGTACAACAAGCACAAAAAAAAGGCCTACGCTCTAGAGCATGGTTCAAACTCGAAGAAATACAAAAAAGTGACAAATTATTCAAACCAGACATTACCGTTGTTGATTTAGGTGCAGCTCCTGGTGGTTGGTCACAATATGTTGCATCACTTATAGGTAACAAAGGTCGCATTATTGCTTGTGATTTATTACCAATGGATCCCATTGTAGGTGTTGACTTTTTGCAAGGTGATTTTCGGGACGAAGCCGTTCTAAAAGCGTTACTCGAACGAGTTGGTGAAGAAAAAGTTCAGGTTGTCATGTCAGATATGGCGCCAAATATGAGCGGGCAACCCGCTGTTGACATCCCCAGAGCCATGTATTTAGTAGAGCTTGCATTAGAGATGTGTAGAGATGTGCTTGCGCCTAATGGTAATTTTATTGTCAAAGTGTTTCAAGGTGAAGGATTTGAAGAATACCTAAAACAAGTACGTTTGATGTTTAAAACAGTCAAAATTCGTAAGCCAGAGGCTTCGCGAGCTAGGTCTCGAGAAGTTTATATTGTTGCAATGGGGATGAAGTAGCCAGTTGTATAATTTTGTAGTACCATACTTCGTTAAATTTAGTCGTAACTGTTAATTTTTATGAGAGGTTTTTCTTTTGAACGACATGGTAAAGAATTTACTGATCTGGGGAGTTATTGCTGTAGTATTGATTACTGTATTTAACCAATTCAGTTCAATATCCAATAGCGGACCTCAAGTCAATTATACCCAATTTAATTCCGATATCACAGCTGGTAATCTCCAAGAAGTGCATATTAAAGGACGTGAAATTATTGCCACAACCAAAAATAATGGCAACTACGTCACTTACATCCCTTATTTAGATGAAAAACTAATGGATGACTTGTTAGCCAATAAAGTACCTGTCTATGGTGCACCTGATGAAAGACCAAGTTTAATAATGAGCATATTTATTTCTTGGTTCCCTATCATTTTACTTATTGGGTTCTGGCTCTTTATGATGCGCCAAATGCAAGGTGGTGGTAAAGGTGGTCCAATGTCAGTTGGCAAAAGCAAAGCCAAAATGCTAACGCCAGACCAAGTTAAAACCAAATTTATCGACGTTGCTGGCAGTGAAGAGGCAAAACAAGAAGTCACTGAAGTGGTCGATTTTTTAAGAGATCCAGGTAAATACCAAAAACTAGGTGGACGAATTCCAAAAGGTATTTTAATGGTTGGGCCTCCAGGTACAGGTAAAACATTACTAGCAAAAGCAATCGCTGGCGAAGCCAAAGTGCCTTTTTTCAGCATGTCAGGTTCGGACTTTGTTGAAATGTTTGTTGGTGTGGGAGCATCACGTGTCCGAGATCTATTTGAACAAGCGCGCAAACATGCGCCTTGTATCATCTTTATTGACGAAATTGACGCTGTAGGCCGAAAACGTGGCGCAGGCTCAATGGGCGGGCATGATGAACGTGAACAAACATTAAACCAAATGCTAGTTGAAATGGATGGTTTTGAAGCCAATAGTGGCATCATTATCATTGCAGCAACCAACCGAGCCGATATTTTAGATCCAGCCTTACTCCGTCCAGGTCGTTTTGACCGCCAAGTACAAATTGGCTTACCAGATATGAAAGGCCGAGAACAAATTCTTGCAGTGCATGTGCGTAAAGTGCCTCTAGGATCTGATGTTGATTTATCGGTACTAGCGCGTGGAACGCCGGGTTATTCTGGTGCAGAATTAGCGAATTTAGTCAATGAAGCGGCTTTATTTGCTGCGCGTCGCAATAAGCGTGTGGTCACAATGGATGAATTTGAAGAAGCTAAAGATAAGATTAACATGGGCACGGAAAGACGTTCATTAACCATGACTCAAGAGCAACTTATTTCAACCGCTTATCATGAAGCAGGACATGCTATTATTGGCTACTTAATGCCTGATCATGATCCTATCCATAAAGTCACCATTATTCCACGTGGGCGCGCACTTGGTGTAACCTTCTTCCTACCTGAAGGTGATCGTGTTAGTGAAAGTCGTGAAAAACTGGAAGGCGATATTGCAACCCTTTATGGTGGACGACTTGCAGAAGAACTCATCTACGGTGCCAATAAAATTTCTACTGGTGCATCAAATGATATAAAAGTTGCCACACAATATGCACGAGCGATGGTAACACAATGGGGATTTTCTGAACGCTTAGGTCCATTATTTTACGAAACCGATGATAATTCATACGGACGACCAAAAGATATTTCTGACGAAACAGCTAGAATTATCGACGAAGAAGTCAAAGCCATTATCGATCGTAATTATCAACGAGCTCGTCAAATATTAACTGACAATATCGATATCCTTCATGCAATGAAAGATGCGCTAATGAAGTATGAAACCATTGGAGCAAAACAAGTTGCAGATTTAATTGCACGTCGCCCGATTACAGCGCCTGATGATTGGACTGAAAGTGACGAACACGCAGCAAGCAAAATACCCAATGAAGGAAGTGACATACCGCCTCAATCAAAAGGTTAATAAGCTCAAATAAAATATAACGCGCTACGGCGCGTTTTTTATCGGTAAAATAAAAATAGATGATAAGTAAATTTACCTGAATAAAACAACAAGCAAGCTAAAAATTTAACTCAACCTAGTTGATAAGTCTCAATGCCATTTAAATTATTGCATTATTGACACTAACCATATAAGGCTTTTAATCATGGAAATACATTTTAAAAATCAAGTGATGGATCTTTCATTCCCACAAGTTATGGGCATTATAAATATGACGCCAGACTCGTTTTCTGACGGTGGGACTTATAACAATCTTGATGATGCCATGCGCCGGGTTGATAGCATGATTCAAGCTGGTGCAACATTTATTGACGTAGGTGGCGAATCAACACGCCCAGGTGCAACCGAGGTTTCCGTTGATGAAGAGCTTAACCGCGTTATCCCACTCGTTGAAAAAATTGCTCGTTATTTTGATGTCTGGATATCGGTTGATACCTCAAAACCACAAGTCATGACAGAATCTGCTAAAGCAGGCGCTCACCTAATCAATGATATTCGAGCCCTTACAGGGCCTGGAGCTATTGAAGCCGCTGCACAAACAGGGTTACCTGTTTGCATTATGCACATGCAAGGCGATCCTAAAACCATGCAAAATGCACCACACTACCAGCAAGACATATATCAAGAAGTCGACCTATTTTTTGCAAAGCATATAGATCGTTGCTTAAATGCTGGTATTGCCCGTGAAAAAATCATACTCGATCCTGGTTTTGGATTTGGCAAAACACTAGCCCATAATTATCGCCTATTAGCAATGCTTGAAAAGTTCCATCATTTCAACTTACCGTTATTGGTTGGCATGTCTCGAAAATCGATGATTGGGCAAGTATTAAATGTGCCGCCACAAGAACGTACTCTCGGCAGTGTTTCATGTGCCGTGATTGCAGCCATGAAAGGTGCCCAAATTATTCGTGTACACGATGTTAAAGAAACTTTTGATGCATTGCGGATTGTCCAAGCAACGCTTGCAGAGCAAGGCTAATAGGTTGGACAGTTGAAAACAAGACATTTTGCACTAAAAACAGTCAGAAAAGCCATTGATTTTATTCAAGTTTTTATTTTAATTTAAAAAAATCAACGACTTTCTTTATTGTTTAGTGATTTTGCTGTTCTAAGATAGTGTTGTGTCGGGCATTTTAGTTTTTATTAATAAAACAAGCTAGTGTTACCATGCCAAATTTAGCGGATTTGGTGCAAAATGCCGCACACTCACACAACGCTAAATAGACTAAACAAGGTATTTGCACTAAAAAACAGTCAGAAAACCCATTGATTTTATTGAAATTTTTATTTTAACTTTAAAAAAAAATCAACGACTTCCTTTATTGTTTAGTGATGTTACTGTTCTAAGATGGTGATGTGTCGGGCATTTTAGTTTTTATTAATAAAACAAGCTAGTGTTATCACGCCCAATTTAGTGGATTTGGTGCAAAATGCTGTACTCTCACACAACGCTAGATAGCCTAAGCAAGATATTTTTCACTAAAAAACAGTCAGAAAAACCATTGATTTTATTGAAGTTTTTATTTTAACTTTTTTAAAAAAATCAACGGCTTCCTTTATTGTT
Organism: Gilliamella sp. Nev3-1; assembly: GCF_001690435.1. Classification (NCBI taxonomy): domain Bacteria; kingdom Pseudomonadati; phylum Pseudomonadota; class Gammaproteobacteria; order Orbales; family Orbaceae; genus Gilliamella; species Gilliamella sp. Nev3-1. The sequence continues at coordinate 14,932 of NZ_LZHN01000028.1, forward strand.
TAGTGATGTTACTGTTCTAAGATGGTGGTGTGTCGGGCATTTTAGTTTTTATTAATAATAACAAGCTATTGTTATCACTCCCGATTTAGCAGATTTGGTGCAAAATGCTGTACTCTCACACAACGCTGGATAGCTTAAGCAAGATATTTTGCACTAAAAAACAGTCAGAAAAACCATTGATTTTATTGAAGTTTTTATTTTAACTTTTTTAAAAAAATCAACGACTTCCTTTACTGTTTAGTGATGTTACTGTTCTAAGATAGTGTTGTGTCGGGCATTTTAGTTTTTATCAATAAAACAAGCTAGTGTTATCACGCCCGATTTAGTGGATTTGGTGCAAAATGCCGCACACTCACACAACGCTAAATAGACTAAACAAGGCATTTGCACTAAAAAACAGTCAGAAAACATATTGATTTTATTAAAGTTTTTAAGTAATTTATACTGCACTTGTTAACCTCTGTTCACGAGCGATCTAGTTTACGGCTCATTGTCAAGCAAACAACAAACCTAAAAAAATAATAAAACCAACATAATTATTATTCATAAAGGCACTAAAACATTTGTTTCTATCTCGATTTTTTATTAGCCATTGTTGGTAAATAAATAGTCCTATAACCAATAATAAAGCCATATAAAACATCAGCGATAACTGATTGATTAAACCAATAAATAACAAGCCAATAACAGATATTATCTGTAATAATCCAATAATTAATTTATCATAATTGCCAAATAAAATAGCCGTGGATTTGATGCCAATTTTTATATCATCATTACGATCAACCATCGCATATTGGGTATCGTAAGCAATTGTCCAACAGATATTAGTCAAGAAAAGTATCCAGCACGTTAAGGGGAACTGTTCAATGGTTGCTGCATATACCATCGGAATACTCCAACTAAATGCGATGCCTAAGGTGACTTGTGGTAAATGGGTGTAACGCTTCATGAAAGGGTAAATGAGTGCGGTAAGTAACGCAAAGCAAGCAATTAGCCATGACAGCTTATTTAAATTTAACAATAAACAAAGCGCTATCAGTAATAAGACCAATAGCGTCCATAGTGCGTTTTTTTCGGTTAATGCACCACGAGCAAGGGGGCGGTTTTTTGTTCGCTCAACGTGTGCATCAAAATGGCGATCGGCATAATCATTCACGACACAACCTGCCGAGCGCATAACAAACACGCCAAGCACAAAAATAATAGTAATATAAGTAGATGGATGACCCGTAAGCCAAATAACCCAAAGTGTGGGCCAGAGTAAAAGCAATGATCCAATTGGCTTATCCAATCGCATGAGTTGTAAATAAGCTAACATTAATAATATCTATTCTAAATAAATCATAATAGCGATTATACCGATTACGCTAAAAGCTGCAATGTTACGGTATGGCAAGTTATACCCAATGAGTGATGCCAATGAATATTGACCCAAAATAACCACATTAGATGGAATCGGTTTGCACAAGATGTTAATCACAGCATGTGTAAATATTGCTCAGCAATTACCGCTAACGCTTGATAAAATGGGCTAATCTGGCTTTTCTGTAGCTTTTTTAAATAGGCTGATGACCAACTTAACAAATGTTCATCAATTAATTGTTTTGCCGTTACATGGTGATTATTTTCCAACAATATAGCGTATGCCATAAGCATTAATCCAAATTGATCTTCTGGCTCGTTTATTCCTGTATTGAGTTTTACCCCATGTTGTTGCAGAAATTGACGATAGCTTTCTAGTGATTTTCCTAGCAATAGGTTTTCTTTATCCAAATAAAATGAACCCCACGGGGGTACAGGCATTGTTCCCTGTCCTTCAAATAATAATGAAAATTGGTAATTAAGATCTGGGTTATCAATTTGATTAGCTAATATATGGCACTGCTCATAAATAAGGATAGAATCTTTCCATGGGGCTAAATGGTTAATATGTAATAAGGCCTGCGTTAATGATGTAGTAACTTTACTATTGGGTGGATAATAAAAAAACATACCAAGTAGTTTAGCTAATGTGATAGTAACTAACTTATCCAAATAAATATCTCCTTAGAATGGTTCTATCAGTTAGTTACACTGATACCCCCAAAAAAAACCCGTGGTAATTATGACATATTACTTATACTTCTTCAGGATTAAGTATTTTACCTAAGGTATCGCCAGACATCTTAGCTTGTGCATGGGGTTTTATTACAATATTGGGCTTAGTGAGCTGTGAGCTTGGTAGTGGTGCAATATCGCATTGTTCGCCATAGTGCTGGCGTAGCGTTTCAATTTCATCAAAATCTAAAGCTCGCTGTGGGCATGACTCAACACAAACAGGCTTTAATCCCTCGGCAACACGTTCATAACAACCATCACATTTTGACATGACCTTTTTTTGATAATCAAATTGTGGTGCTCCATATGGACAGTGTGTTTCACAATTTCGGCACCCCATGCAAATGTCTTGATTAACAACCACTAAGCCATCTTGTGAACGTTTATACATTGCCCCCGTTGGGCAACTCTGCACACAAGCAGGTTGTTCGCAATGATTACATGCGATAGACAAATAATAGGTAAAAGTATCATTTTGCCAAAGATTATCAACTTGCTGCCAACCACCACCACCATATTCATAAACACGGCGAAAACGGACGCCTAAAGCATTATCTTTTTCATCTTTACAACTCACTTGGCAAGTTTTACAACCCGTACATTTTGAAGAATCAATATAAAATCCATATTGCATTTTTATTATCCGTCCTTTTATTTATAACGCTAAACACGTATCTGATACTGGTTTGACATCAACCAAGTTGGTATGCTGTGGATTTGCTTTAGCAAGCACCGTTGGACGCAATGATGTTAAACGATTAATGCAACCGCCAATATCAACCCCTTCAGCATTATTTTTTGCCCACATTCCTTGGGGAATCGCAACAACACCTGGTAATATCCTTGGCGTAACTTTAGCGACAATATGCAACCGACCACGATCGTTATAAACTTCAACTAATTGTCCATGTTTTATTTGCCGTTGTTCGGCATCAAATGGATTAATCCAAATACGGTTAGCGACAGCTTCACGCAATTGTGGCAAATTACTGTAAGTAGAATGGCATTGCCCTTTGGTATGAAATCCAATAAGTTGCAACGGATATTGTTGACGTTTAGATTTATCTTCACTGCCTTCAATCGCTGGTAAATAAGCAGGAATAGGATACAGCACATCTTGCGCATCAAGTTCCCATTCATTGGCAATGTTCGCTAACGTTTCTGAATAGATTTCTATTTTTCCTGACGGGGTAGTTAATGGATTTTTAATGGGATCATCTCTAAAAGCTTTTAATCCAATTTGGCTATCACTATCGGCAAGTTTGCGATCGATAACCCCCATGCCATCAGTATCAGCAAAAGGCGGTAAATGCGGATCACGTTTTCGTAATTGTTCATAACAATACGCTATCCACTGCTCTTGAGTACGGCCTTGGGTAAATTGGTCTTTTACCCCCATTTTCTCAGACAATTCAGTTAATACATCATAAACAGGACGACTTTCCCAAAGCGGTTTAATAGCACTTTGCATACGGATAAGGTAACAATATGCCCCAGATGAATAAGAGTTATTAATCAAATCATTATTCTCAACCGATGACACATCGGGTAATAATAAATCAGCATACTTAGCTGATGCTGTCATATGTGTATCCCAAACAAGAATAAATTCACATTTTGACTCATCTTGCAAAATCTGGTGAGTACGATTGAGATCTGAATGTTGATTTCCCAGTACATTACCCGCATAATTCCAGATAAATTTGATCCCCACATCCAATTTATCTTTACCTTTAAGGTAGGCATTTTTAGCAGTCATGCTTGGTCCATCTTCAATCGCTTTCGTCCACAAAAAGAAAGGAATACTGGTTTTTATTGGATTAGGTAAATTAAAGTTAGGTATAGGATAAACAACGCTCCCGCCCCAAGTTCCAATGTTAGTGCCAGGTTTACCAAATTGCCCCGTAATAATTGGTAAGATCATAATGGCTCGCGCAGTATGTTCACCATTTTGCCAACGTTGCACACCATAACCTTGCGAAATCCAAGCAGCTTTAGCATCAACAATATCTATTGCGAGTTTACGAATTTGTGTTGCTGAAATACCTGTTTTTTTAGCTGCCCATTCTGGTGTTTTAGGTGTTCTGTCATAGCCTAAACCTAAAAGGTAAGATTTATAATCACTATAAGGCGGTGCACTATCAGGCAAAGAATCGGCATTCCACCCAATACAGTATTGATTAAGCATATCCTCATCAATACGATCTTGCTCAAGCAATGTATAGCCTATTGCCGCAACTAATGCCGCATCAGTACCGGGAATAATCGGGATCCACTCAGCATTATACGCAACGACACTTTCACTACGACGAGGATCAATAATAATCACCCTTGCATGACTTTGCGCTAACGCATGAAAAAGCTCGGTAACTTGCCCACCGCCTGACATTCGAGTTTCGGCAATGTTATGTCCAAACATAACCACTAAATCAGAATGCTTGATCTGATCCAGTAAAGATTCTTTAGCATGACCAAACAAATAAGGCCGAATAGCTGAAATCTGCCCGCTTGAATAATCACCATGGTAATTTAAATGACCACCAATGATACTTAAAAAACGCTTACATGCATTACGCCCTGAAAGATTAGCGCCCGTTGTTCCTGATCCATACTGATAATAAATTGCTTCATTGCCATATTGATTAATCGTATATTTAAGTTTATTTGCAAGTAAATTAATCGCTTCATGCCAAGAAATACGTTTAAATTTACCTTCACCACGTTTACCAATTCGTAGCATTGGATACTTTAAGCGCGCAGGATCATAAGTTCGCCAACGAACTGCTCTGCCGCGAAGGCAAGGGCGGATTTGATGCAGACCAAAAACGGCATCATTAATGCCATCTTCTGAAGATATTTTAGTAATAATATCGTTTTTGACATGAACTTTTAAAGGACAACGGCTACCGCAGTTAACTAAACACGCACTATAAATAATCTTTTCTTCATCGATGGGATTTGAAATTGTACTATTAGCATTAGTACTTGGTTCAATGTAGGAAAAAGGTAATTGTACATTATTAGTTAGGGCAGCTATATCATTAATTGTTTTTGGTTTTTGTACAAAATCGCATTTGCTTGTTTTATTCTGTAATTTACTCACATCATTCCCTAATGTTGATATGAAATTATGTTGATAATAATACTAAAAGATGAATAAACAAACTAAAAACGAAAATTGTTATTAAATTAATCAAAATTCAATGGATCAATGATTAAGTAGATTGATTAGCAATATATAATGTCAACATTTTTATGTTGAACTTAGGAAAGGAGGAATTTGATATAGTTTAGACTTCATGATTAAAATAATCCGCTAAAAATGCATAAGGCGTTTTACCGGAATTTGCTTAACCTTTTATTTTCTATTTTTTTTATCTTCGAATATTGGTTGATTATGTCACATTGCCATTAAGATGCATATCACATGTTTTAACAAATAGGTGTTCACCTGTGTCTTGATATTCATGTCCATTATCCGAATAGATATCTTCAATGGTATAAGGACAGCTGTGATAAGGTATTAATTTTGTTTTTTATATATATTCATGCAGTTGTTTTTCAAATTACGGTAAATAACGCGAGTAATTGTTACATATTATTTGAAAAACTGATATCAACGTATCACTTCACGCTAATAAACAAGCAAATGATAGCGATTCATTGATGTTTTTATTTTGTGAGTGATAACTTTAGTTTATCCCTTTGAACAAGGGTATATTTAGTCTAGTTCACCTAAGGTGATATTATGGCATATTTACTTAAATTATTTAAAGCTAAGGTGTTACGCAAGCGACTTTGTGATAATTAGCAGAAGGTTTTGCATAATTAACACTTCCCCAATTTTCAGAAACGCCGTACTGATAGTTACTGTATGAATTGGAGGCCCAAAACCTATAAAATGTGTGCCAATCGCTAGCTGCGGGGGTAGTCGCTATTGTCAGTCTTGCCCCACTCATTAAACAAGCCCCCTATCCATCTGCCATCATATTTATAACTTAACTGCCTGCGGTATTTATTAATGTCCCTTCCTAGTATACCCCCAGTCCAAAAACTAGCACTATTATTTGCATTAGTGTAATCTGTGATGTGAGGAACACGATAACCATTGCCTAAATCATGACAAAATGCTTGAGCAATAGCATAACTTCCCGAATTCGGATGCGCAATATACCAGCGTTCTATCTTAAAGCTATAGAGCAACTGGCTATGACTACTGTTTGAATAAAGTTTAAATACTGCAGGGGTAAAGCTTTTATCACTTGAATCTTTAGTTGGTCCAATTAATTGTATCTTCAACGCTCGTCGCTTAGGAGAAAAAGCCCACCCAGGAGTATGTTCAGGGGTTAACAATAAATTTACTGTGCCACTGCCATTAACTGTTGACACAGTTTTCCCATTAACATCAATTACTTGCTGTGGCGTAATACCCGCTAACAACAAATAAAAATGAAGTCCATTTGAACCAGTTGTGGGAAAGGCGGTAGTTAGATCATTACCACTTGTAACTATAAAACCTTTATTTTTATCCCATTGACTTTCAAGTTCATCACCGTAACTCCACCATAAATTTGGTTGCGCATGACAGGTATATGGTTTATCTACCATTGGGGAAATATAGTAAGTATGGCTAACCTCATTAAATGTGTTAGTCCTAGGCATCCCATATTTAGTGGACAGTTTGCCATCGTGCACAGAAAGGGTAAACTTAAAGGGTGCATCGCAAGGATCTAATACCTTTGTAGGATTGTTTTTAACTAGGCTTGTAATATCTTTATTATCTGCATTTTCCCATTTTACTAACAAAAAACCAGATACTTTGGCGGAGCCATCTCCATCCTCATCCCCCCAATAGTTATTTGCACCTATTAGTCTATCGAAATAAATAGCTGGGTAATGCCCATTGCCAGATATAGGCACTAATGTTTGGATGTTTTCAAAAGAAGCAACACTGGGTGGTAACATAATTGGCTCTACTTCGCTTGATACATCTACCTCCGCATTGGGATATAAGCCTGACTCCCCACCATCTGGCACATATTCACGCCCATCAGGGAGTTTGATGCCGAATAGCGCATTAATATCGCTTTTGGTTACATCTCCATCAAAAGTTAAATATGGTGCACTACCATGTACGACTTGATTTGTCATTGCCGATAAGGCTATTGCATTATTAGCATATAAAAGAAGATAAATACAAGTAAATAGGGGTAAACGTAAAGAGAAAAATTTTATAAATGAACTATGACGTTTGTATGTAGTATAAAATAAATGTGACTGACAATTAAAAAGCGATGATTTCTGAAAAATTAAATTTTTTGATTGCTCAAGAGTATGATTAGATGACATTATACCATTACCTATTTCATGCATTTTGTAAGTTTCTTCTGATTCACTCCGTTTTTCTAAAACAAAATCATACAGTTAACTAATTTTTAAATCATTTGTTAATGATTTTTTCGATGCTAATGTTAACAACATCACTTTTGAGCAGTAATACTGTTCTAATTTTAAACAAAAAACAATGTTGTTTAAAGAAAAAACGCTTTTTTTGGTTAAGATTTGTAAAGATCTATTTATAAGATACCACCCAGATAATCCCAATCTTTATTAAAAATTGAGATTATCTATATGCAACCATTTAATAACGGGTAATCTAACAAGCGTTATTTTAAGGCGTCACACACGCAGCCATGGCGAAGGTGTAGATATTATTATTTGAGGCAATACTTCCATACGGAGATACTGTATAGCCGTCAAATGCCCAATATCGGTCATCGCTCCAATCGTCATTTCTATCTTTATCGTAGGTAAATTCTCCCCATTCATTAAATAAACCGCCTATCCACTTGTTGCCACTTTTGTAACTTAGTTGCCTGAGGCTTTCATTTGTTTGTCCCGGCTCGCCCCACTGCCAAGAAGAGTCATTCGCATTGGTATAGTCCCCAACACTAGGTATACGATAATCGTTACCTAAACTATTACAGAATATTTGAGCTTCAGCATAAGAACCATCATTAGGATCATCTGGATTGGCAATATACCAGCGTTCTATTTTAAAGCTATAAAGTAATTTGTTGTGGCTACCATCGGCGTAAAGCTTAAATAACGAGGGATTAAAACTTTTGTTACTCGAATCTTTATTTGGACCTTTTAATGTTATCTTTAATAGCTCTTCATCATAGCCACCCAATCCTAGACCTGTTTCTATACTTAATAATAATGTCACAGATTGACCACCACTTACTGCTGACACTGTTGTACCATTCGCATCAATGATTTGCTTTGGTGTTATACCACCTAAAAGTAAACGGAAACTGAGTTCATTTGATCCCGTTGTCGGAAAGTTTTGCTTGGGGTCATCAATATTTTTCACCTGAAAGCCAAGATTTCTGCTCCAGTTTGTACCTTCCATACCATACAGAGCCGGAGGTTGTGCATAACAAACACGTGCTCCATTTGTCACTTTAAACGTGTACAGTTGCCAAGCATTCGGTAAGATCCTTGTCCTTGGTACGCCATATTGAGTTGATAGTTGAGGGTTGGTTAAGTAAAGTTCTAACTGATATGGGGCCGAGCAGGGATCAAAATTACTTGTAGTATCTGTAATATATTCACCATTTACATCATACCAAGCAAGTTCTAGACGACCTGTTATGCTGACATTACCATCGCCATCATCATCTGACCAATAGTCATTTTCACCTATTAAATCGTTTAAATCAATACTTGAATCAGATAGAGGCACTAGTGTTTGGATACTATCAAAAGTGTTTGCATTGCTTGGCAACTCAATTGGTTCATACCCATCTATGACTACTTCAGCATTTGGATATAGATTTGACTCCCCACCTTCTGGCACATATTCACGCCCATCAGGGAGTTTGATGCCTAATAACGCTTTAATATCGCTTTTGGTTGCACCACCATCAAAAGTAAGATAAGGTGCATGACCGTGTATCACATCTGCTGTTGTAGCTGATAACGCACCTGCATCATGAATACGGCATGCCATGAAAAATAGAATCGGTATAATATAATGTAATACAGGTTTTGCTTTACAATAATACCAATAAAAAAGGCAAAATATTGAAATGAAAAATAAAACGACTAAATGCTTATAATTGTGGCTTACTTGCCACAACAGGTAAGTGACTATTTCTAACATTATTCATTTCCTTTCCATATGCGGATTTTATTATTTATGTTTGGTTTTTTTATTAAAAACTCAAAATAAAATCATTAAGTAAACGCTAATAAACAATCAATATCGGGGTGAATTATAAGCGATTTTGTGTTTTTAGTAATAAATTTTTATCTTACCTCCTTAAAAAATCGTATTATTTAACTTACTTAATTAATAGCGGCTCTCGTCACTTGTTAAAGTGCCTTTACCATTGACCTTGGTCTTATTTATGAAAGGTTGTTATAATAAGCCCATTTATTCGGATAAATAGAAACATTATGCCACAACCCACTTATAACGCCGTTGATATTGAAGTATTAAAAGGCCTTGATCCTGTTCGCCATCGCCCTGGAATGTACACTGACACAAGTCGTCCAAATCATTTAGGGCAAGAAGTCATTGATAATAGTGTTGATGAAGCGATCGCTGGCCATGCTCGTAAAATCAAAGTGACACTTTATGAAGATAACTCATTAGAAGTTATCGACGATGGTCGAGGTATGCCTGTTGATATTCACCCAGAAGAAGGCGTGCCAGCCGTTGAGCTATTACTTTGTCGTTTACACGCTGGTGGTAAATTTTCTAACAAGAATTACCAATTTTCGGGCGGTTTACACGGTGTCGGCATTTCAGTTGTCAACGCCTTATCAAAACGCGTTGATGTTACCGTTCATCGTGACGGGCAAGTGTATGAAATCGCGTTTGAAAATGGCAACAAAGTTGAGGATCTACACGTTACTGGCACTTGTGGGCGCCGTAATACTGGCACCAAAGTCCATTTTTGGCCAGACGAAAAATATTTTGATTCACCAAGATTTTCTGTTCCTCGATTGTCTCATTTATTAAAAGCTAAGGCTGTACTTTGCCCAGGGCTTGAAATTATCTTTAAAGATAAAATTAACAATACTGAGCAACGTTGGTGTTATCAAGACGGCCTAAAAGACTATTTAATGGAAACTATTAGTGGTTACTCACTATTACCCGAAACCCCTTTTACTGGCAACCATATTGGTGAAACGGAAGCGGTAGAATGGGCGCTACTTTGGTTGCCCGAAGGTGGAGAGCTATTGACTGAAAGTTACGTTAACTTAATTCCAACGGTACAAGGTGGTACGCATGTTAATGGTTTACGTCAAGGCTTGTTAGATGCTATGCGTGAGTTTTGTGAATTCCGCAATTTATTACCGCGAGGCTTAAAATTAACTGCCGATGATATTTGGGAACGCTGTGCCTACGTTATTTCGGTCAAAATGCAAGAGCCGCAATTTGCAGGTCAAACTAAAGAGCGCTTATCTTCACGGCAATGTGCAGCTTTTGTTTCGGCTATTGTGAAAGATGCATTTAGTCTTTGGCTAAATCAAAATGTACAATTAGCCGAATTACTAGCCGAAATGGTCATTTCGAGTGCGCAAAAACGCTTAAAGGCATCTAAAAAAGTTATCCGCAAAAAATTAACCAGTGGACCTGCTTTACCGGGTAAATTGGCGGATTGTTCATCGCAAGATTTGAGCCGTACTGAGCTTTTTTTAGTGGAAGGGGATTCTGCCGGTGGTTCAGCCAAACAAGCGCGAGACCGTGAGTTTCAAGCCATTATGCCACTTAAAGGTAAGATTTTAAATACTTGGGAAGTGTCATCTGACGAGGTGCTTGGCTCACAAGAAATTCATGATATTTCGGTTGCTATCGGTATCGATCCAGATAGTGATGATTTGAGCCAGTTACGTTATGGCAAAATCTGTATTTTAGCCGATGCCGATTCTGATGGACTACATATTGCCACTTTACTTTGTGCGTTATTTGTTCGTCATTTCCGCACCATGGTTGAACATGGGCATGTCTTTGTTGCGATGCCACCACTTTATCGTATTGATTTGGGTAAAGAAGTTTATTACGCGCTTGATGAAGAAGAAAAAGAAGGTATTTTAGAGCAACTTAAACGCAAAAAAGGTAAGCCAAATGTACAACGTTTTAAAGGTTTAGGGGAAATGAACCCTCTGCAGCTACGAGAAACGACAATGGATCCCAATACACGCCGTTTAGTACAGTTATCGCTTGATGATACAGAGCAGACTATGGCATTAATGGACATGTTACTTGCCAAAAAGCGCTCAGAAGATCGCCGAGAATGGTTACAAGAAAAAGGCGATCAAGTTGAACTTAATGTCTAATAAACAGAATGATTTAGAGGAACAATAATGAGTGAGATAACTCATGACGGAGTAGAAATTCAGTCGCTACGTACCTTTACCGAAAGCGCCTATTTAAATTACTCAATGTATGTCATTATGGATCGTGCACTGCCATTTATTGGTGACGGTCTCAAACCCGTGCAACGACGCATTGTCTATGCCATGTCAGAGCTAGGTCTAAATGCGCAAGCAAAATTTAAAAAATCAGCACGTACCGTAGGTGATGTGCTTGGTAAATATCATCCTCATGGTGATAGTGCCTGTTATGAAGCTATGGTACTGATGGCACAACCCTTCTCTTATCGTTATCCATTAGTTGATGGACAAGGTAACTGGGGGGCACCTGATGATCCTAAATCATTTGCTGCCATGCGTTATACCGAATCTCGCTTATCGAAATATGCTGAATTATTATTAGGTGAGTTAGGGCAAGGAACGGTTGATTATACCCCCAATTTTGATGGTACTTTGCAAGAGCCAAAAATGTTGCCAGCCAGACTACCGAATATTTTATTAAATGGCACAACGGGGATTGCGGTTGGTATGGCAACCGATATTCCCCCACATAATATTCGTGAGGTGGCAAATGCCGCAATTATGCTGGCAGACAATCCAAATGCAACTTTAAGCGAAGTAATGGCTCACATACAAGGGCCTGATTTTCCAACCGAAGCTGAGATTATTACGCCACCTGATGATATCGCGAAAATCTACAAAACAGGGCGCGGGTCAATTCGTATGCGTGCGGTTTGGAAAAAAGAAGATGGAGATATTGTGATTACAGATCTCCCCCATCAAGTATCGGGCGCTAAAATCCTAGAACAAATTGCTTCTCAAATGCGAGCCAAAAAGCTACCTTTAATTGAAGATTTACGCGATGAGTCGGATCACGAAAATCCAACTCGTTTAGTGATTGTGCCACGTTCAAATCGAGTCGATTTAGAACAAGTGATGAATCATCTATTTGCAACAACTGATCTCGAAAAAAGTTACCGCGTTAATATGAACATGATTGGGCTTGATAACCGCCCGTCAGTCAAAGGCTTGATTGAGATTCTTACTGAATGGCTAGAGTATCGTAAAAATACCGTTACACGTCGCTTAAATTATCGTTTAGATAAAATATTAAAAAGACTGCATATTCTTGATGGTTTATTGATTGCATTTTTAAATATTGACGAAGTGATTGAAATTATTCGCCATGAAGACGAGCCTAAAAAAGAGCTGATTAACCGTTTTGCTTTAACCGACATTCAGGCCGAAGCAATTTTAGAACTAAAACTACGCCAATTAGCCAAACTTGAAGAAATGCGCATTAAAGGCGAACAGAGTGATCTTGCAAAAGAGCGCGATCACTTGCAAGCCTTGTTATCTTCGCCTAAAAAACTGAGTAACCTTATCAAAAAAGAGTTACAAGAAGATGCCGAAAAATATGGTGACAAACGTCGCTCCCCCATGGTTCAACGTAGTGAAGCAAAAGCAATGAGTGAGCAAGAATTAACACCATCAGAGCCTGTTACCGTGATTTTATCCGAAATGGGCTGGGTAAGAACGGCAAAAGGTCACGATATCGATCCTGCTGGTTTAAGCTATAAAGCAGGTGATAATTTTAAAGCAGCCGCTAAAGGTAAAAGCAATCAACCCGTTATCTTTTTCGATTCAACTGGTCGCAGTTATGCTATCGAGCCAAACACATTACCATCGGCTAGAAGTCAAGGTGAACCATTAACGGGAAAATTAGCGCTCCCCGCTAACGCAACGGTTGAACATATAGTGATGAGCCAAGAGGATAATCAAAAATTGTTACTTGCTTCAAGCGCTGGGTATGGCTTTATTTGTAAATTTAGTGATTTAGTTGCTCGTAATCGTAATGGTAAGGCGATTATCAATTTACCGAAAGAGGCAAAAATACTTGCACCAATTGAAATTACATCTGAAGATAGCTTACTACTATCTATTACTCAAGCTGGGCGAATGCTCATCTTTCCTGTAAAAGATCTACCTGAACTTGCTAAAGGCAAAGGGAATAAAATTGTATCTCTTGCAGGTGCTGATGATAGCCTTGCTTATCTACTATTAATTACACCAGAAACATCGATAACCTTATATGTCGGTAAACGCAAACTTACGTTAAACCCTGTTGATTTACAAAAATTTAGGGCAGAACGCGCACGTAAAGGAAGCACCTTACCACGGGGTTTACAAAAAATAGATCGAATTGAGGTAAACAAATAATGTCTTTTATCTGGGCAATGATCACCGGCTTTGTATTAAGCCTTATATTAAAAACGGGGTGGGGCTTTATACTAGGGCTATTTGTTGGACCAATGCTTTACCAAACTTTTTGTAATAAATTGACCGAACAAAAAACCAAAGCAAATCCAGAACTTTACTTAACGGTGGTTTTTGAAGTGCTAGGCCATTTAAGTAAAGCGAAAGGCGTTGTCACACAAGATGATATAAATCTTGCAAGCCAATTTATGGATAGGCTACAACTTAATAGTAGCAGCCGAAAACTTGCCCAAGACTCATTTAATCGTGGCAAGGCCAGTAATTACCCACTACGATCACGCCTTCAAGAGCTTTATACTCAATACCGTTTTAGACGCAACGTACTAAACATTTTTTGTGAACAATTGATTCAAGCAGCATTAGTCGATGGTGTGTTGGATGATAAAGAACAACAAATCCTGTTGATTGTGGCAGATGAATTAAATATTTCTCATCAAAAAATGGCATTATATATCCAAATGATGATGGGCAGTTACCATTTTCACCAAAATAATTACAGCTACCAACAAAATCAACGTAGCCAGCACCAATATGATCAATATCAACGCAATAACAATAACCATGGCGCTTACCAGAATCGCTCATCACAATCAGATCTACAAAACGCTTACAAAATATTAGGCGTTAAATCTACAGCCGAAATTCCCGAAATCAAAAGGGCTTATCGAAAATTAATGAATGAACATCATCCTGATAAATTAGTTTCGAAGGGCTTACCCAAAGAGATGCTAGAAGCAGCTAAAAAACGTGCGCAAGAAATCCAAGCCGCTTATGATCTTATCAAAACGTCTCGTGGTTTTAAATAGAGACGATTATCATGATGCATTGGCGCTCAATCCTTCGAATCATCGGGTTATTAATTGCCCTGTTATCGGTATTTATGTTGCTACCAGCACTTGTTGCTTTAATCTATCGTGATGGTGCTGGCGCAATCTTTGTTCGATCGTTTTTTGCCGCATTGATATTAGGCTGTTTATTATGGCTACCAAATCGCCATCATCGCCATGAACTGAGCACGCGTGAAGGCTTTTTTATCGTCGTACTATTTTGGGTGGTGTTAGGTACAATCGGCGCATTTCCGTTTATTTTTGACACACATATTAATTTAAATTTAACTAACGCCTTTTTTGAATCATTCTCAAGCCTAACAACAACTGGCGCAACAACCATCGTTAAATTAGATCACCTACCTAAAGCCCTGCTTTTTTATCGGCAATTACTACAATGGCTTGGTGGTATGGGGATTATCGTTTTAGCTGTCGCCATTTTACCATTATTGGGCGTTGGGGGAATGCAACTTTACCGAGCAGAAATTCCCGGCCCACAAAAAGATAGCAAAATGCGCCCTCGTATTGCCGAAACGGCTAAAACACTTTGGTCAATTTATATTTTACTGACCACGCTTTGTGCTGTTTGTTTATGGGCAGCTGGAATGAATGCCTTTGATGCCATTTCACATAGCTTTTCAACAATATCGATGGGTGGATTTTCAACGCATGACAATAACCTTGCTTATTTTAATAGTGCTACAATCAATTACATTGTTACCCTCTTTTTAATTTTATCGGGTTGTAACTTCGCACTTCATTTTGCCGCATTAAGTGGATTTTCAATTAAAGTTTACTGGCGAGATCAAGAATTTAGAACTTTTGTTTTTATTTTAGCTGTTTTAATTGCAATCTGTGCGTTTGGCATTTATTTTTATCAACCAGAACGAAAATTAAGTATCGATAAGATAGTACTGCAAGTTGTATCAATAACGGCAACGGTTGGATTTACGGTTGATGATATTAACACATGGCCTTCATCATTACCGATTTTTTTACTATGCGCTTCATTTATTGGTGGTTGTGCCGGTTCAACTGGCGGTGGCTTAAAAGTAGTTCGAGTTCTCCTTTTGTTTATGCAAGGGTCGCGTGAATTAAAGCGCTTAATTCATCCAAATGCTATCTATACCTTAAAATTAAATAATCGCGTGGTTCCTGAACGTATTATTGAAGCTGTTTGGGGATTCTTTTCTGCATATGCGCTAGTCTTTTTAGTCAGCTTATTTGCTATTATGGCAACCGGTATTGATACTACAGATTCTTTTTATATTGTTGCCTCATCACTGAATAATTTAGGGGTCGGCCTTGGTAGTGTGAGCGATAATTTTGCCAGAGTTAGCGATATAGTAAAGTGGGTAATGGTTGTCGATATGTTATTTGGCCGATTAGAAATATTTACTTTATTAGTTTTATTCACCCCAACGTTTTGGCGAAGCTGATTTTATACTAAAACACATGCTTTCCTGAAAATTTTTGACAAAATACACAAATTTACAAATATTTTATTGATTATTTAGCCAATTACAGACAGAATTACTGGGCAGCATGTGCTGTATTTATTAGAGGTAATCACCTGACATATGGAATGGATCATGGATCCTACAATCTGGATTGGCTTATCCACTCTGGTTGTACTTGAAATCGTCCTTGGTATTGATAACATTGTTTTTATTGCCATTCTTGCCGAGAAACTTCCACCCCATCAACGAGACAAAGCCCGCATTACAGGCCTTGCCTTTGCATTAATTACCCGAGTGTTATTATTAATGTTCACGGGTTGGTTAGTTACACTCACTACACCATTATTTTCAATATCTGGAATCAACTTTAATGCACGCCAACTGATTATGTTAATCGGGGGGATATTTTTACTATTTAAAGCCACAATGGAGCTCAATGAGCGCCTTGAAGGTGCGTCACACGAAGACGGAAAACCGAAAAAAACCTCTCACTTTTGGACTGTTGTAGCCCAAATAGTCGTACTTGATGCGGTGTTCTCACTTGATTCGGTGATTACCGCTGTGGGAATGGTTGAACATATTCCTGTGATGATTATTGCTGTTTGCATCGCCATTGGCATTATGATGGTGGCAAGTAAACCATTGGCTTATTTTGTCAACGCTCACCCAACGATTGTCATTCTCTGCTTGAGCTTCTTATTAATGATTGGCTTTAGCCTAGTTGCCGAAGGTTTTGGTTTTATGATTCCAAAAGGTTATTTGTATGCCGCAATTGGATTCTCAATTATGATTGAGTTTTTCAACCAATTAGCCATTTTTAACCGCCGCAAAGCATTAAATAAAAAACCATTACGTGAACGCACTGCCGAAGCAATTTTACACTTATTAAAAGGTGATGCAGAAGAAGATCCCGATACCCACACCATTGATGTGGTGTCAGATGCCAATAAAAAAGTCTCGGTATTTAATCATCAAGAACTGAGCATGGTTGAGCGAGTGCTTGGCCTAGCGCAACGTTCCGTCAGTAGTATCATGACATCTAGGCTTGATGTTGATATGGTTAATATCAATGATAATCGAGATGTCATCATAAAAGAAATTTTTGATAATCCTCATTCACGCTTAGTAGTCACGGATAATGACTCGATTGATGAACCATTAGGCATTATCCAAGTTAATGATCTTTTAAAAGATGTGCTACAAAGTAAAGCACCAATCGATATTCACTCACTTATCAAACAACCTTTAATCTTTCCAGAAACGGTATCGTTACTGGTTGCACTAGAACAATTTAAAAAGGCTAAAACCCATTTTGCTTTCGTGGTTGATGAATTTGGTTCAATGCAAGGGGTTGTCTCGGTGACAGACATTATTGAAACCATTGCAGGCGATTTCCCAACAGAAGAAGAGGAAATTGATGCTAAACATGATATTCAATGTTTAGATGATAATAGCTGGATTGCGAATGGTTATATTCCAGTTGAGGAACTCATTCGTTTTGTACCAATACCGATTGATGATAAGCGCGAATATCATACCTTGGCAGGACTGTTAATGGAAAAAGCGCAGCATTTACTCAATGTTGGCGAAACCATTCAAATTGGCGATTATCTATTTGAAGTAGCCGAAATAGAAAGCCACAGAATTCTGAAAGTAAAAATTACGTTAAATAAACTCGATTCTGGCGCATTGTAATACAGTATAGCCAGAATAACGCTTGACCAAAATAAATAACTGGCAATAATAATGTGGCAACACCTCTGAAGATGTGGAGCAATAACTCCTCATCTTTTTTATTTTTACTTTTTGGTAAAAAAGCTAGCACTGTTTATCAACATTTATGATTACTTATCAATCCAATTAGGCCTTAACTTATGAATTCAATATTCGAAAAACTGTTTCAATTGAAAGAAAAAAAAACAACTATCGGTACGGAAATAATTGCAGGATGTACAACCTTTCTTACTATGGTGTATATCATCTTCGTTAATCCATCCATTTTATCAGCAACCGGTATGGATAAATCTGCGGTATTTGTACTAACTTGTGTAATTACTGCGTTGGCGACGATTTTAATGGGCCTATTTGCTAACTTACCAATAGCACTTGCACCAGCAATGGGGCTTAACGTCTTTTTTGCCTATGGTATCTGTGGTGCAATGGGCTATTCTTGGCAAATTGGTATGGGCGCCATATTTTGGGGTTCTTTAATCTTTTTTATGTTGTCACTCTTTAAAGTCCGCCACTGGTTAATTGAACATATTCCACAATGTTTACGTATAGGTATTAGTGCCGGTATTGGACTATTTATTGCTTTTATGGGCTTTCAAAACATGGGTATTGTGGTTGCTTCACCTTCCACACTCTTAACGATGGGGAATATCTTATCGCTTAAAGTCCTATTAGGATCACTAGGTTTTTTCATCATTGTTATTTTAGCGGCTCGCAACTTTCATGCTGCGGTATTAATTTCGATTTTAGTTGTGACATTACTGGCACTATGGCTAGATCCTAATATCAGTTACCAAGGTATTGTATCTATGCCACCAAGTGTGACAAGCGTTGTTGGTCATGTTGATCTAGCAGGTTCGCTTAATATCGGCATCATGGGTGTTATTTTTTCTGTGATGATTGTCAGCCTATTCGACTCATCGGGCACCATTTTAGCATTAACCGATAAAGCCGGAATTAGCGACGAAAAAGGCCGATTCCCTAAAATGCGTCAAGCGCTATTAATTGATAGCTTTAGCTCTTCTTTAGGGGGATTATTTGGTACATCATCAGTATTAACCTATATCGAAAGTTCGGCTGGTATTTCAGTCGGTGGTCGCACAGGCTTAACAGCTGTGGTAGTCGGTATATTATTCTTAGCCGTGGCCTTTTTATCGCCACTAGCCCATTTAGTACCAAGTTATGCAACTTCAGGCGCCCTTATCTTTGTTGGCATTTTAATGGTTTCAAGCTTGGTTAAAGTTAAGTGGTCTGATTTAACCGAGGCAACACCAGCCTTTATTACCGCAATCATGATGCCATTTGCCTTTGCTATTACTGAAGGCGTTGCGCTTGGTTTTATCTCTTATGTGGTATTAAAAACCTTTAC
Source organism: Gilliamella sp. Nev3-1 (assembly GCF_001690435.1). NCBI lineage: Bacteria > Pseudomonadati > Pseudomonadota > Gammaproteobacteria > Orbales > Orbaceae > Gilliamella > Gilliamella sp. Nev3-1. Next base: position 34,086 of record NZ_LZHN01000028.1, read on the forward strand.
GGGTAAATTTAAACAATTAAATCCTTGCGTAATTATTTTTGCTTTACTATTCGCTTTAAAATTTATCTTTATCGATCATCATTAAAACAACTCCCCATTGTGACTTGCAATGGGGAATAAGCATTTGTCAAAACGGCTAATACAGATATTGATCTATTTTTGCTTATGAATATCAGTATAAAAACCCTACCCTCTTTTCATTAAAAAATGATTACCTTCAACAAGAATTAAACTCTAGATCAAACACTTAATATTAGCAAAAACTTGACATTATTTCCCCTGGGGTCTAGAATCTTGCGACCCAAAACTTATATACATAGGTTTTGGTCTACAGTTATTAATTACGTATCTAAAAAGCAATTTTAAATTTATTTTAATTAATCAGGAGCTTATTAATGGCAACAATTAATCAGCTGGTACGCAAACCAAGAGCACTAAAGGAAGCGAAAAGTAACGTCCCTGCCCTTGAAGCATGCCCGCAAAAACGCGGTGTTTGTACTCGTGTTTACACAACTACACCGAAAAAACCAAACTCAGCATTACGTAAAGTGTGTCGTGTACGTTTAACTAACGGTTTTGAAGTAACTTCTTATATCGGTGGTGAAGGTCACAACTTACAAGAGCACAGTGTAATTTTAATCCGTGGTGGTCGTGTTAAAGACTTACCAGGTGTGCGTTACCACACTGTTCGCGGTGCATTAGACTGCGCAGGTGTTAAAGATCGCAAACAAAGCCGTTCTAAATACGGTGTTAAACGACCTAAAGCTTAATGGAACTCCGTTAAGTAAGGCCAAACTATATAATTCCATTTAACTCATTTGAGTTTTGGGTAAACCTGAAAAATTTATAACATATAAACGGAGTATTCCAATGCCACGTCGTCATGTTGTCGGTCAAAGAAAAATTCTTCCTGATCCGAAGTTCGGTTCAGAGTTACTGGCGAAATTTGTAAATATTTTAATGATAGATGGTAAAAAATCTATCGCAGAATCAATCGTATATTCAGCTCTTGATAAATTAGCTGAGCGTAGTGGAAAAGACCACTTAGCAGCTTTCGAAGTTGCATTAGATAACGTAAGACCAACTGTAGAAGTTAAGTCTCGTCGCGTTGGTGGCTCTACATACCAAGTTCCTGTTGAAGTGCGCCCTGTTCGTCGTAATGCACTTGCAATGCGTTGGATTGTAGATGCTGCACGTAAACGTGGCGATAAATCAATGGCTCTACGCCTTGCGAATGAACTTATGGATGCTTTTGAAAACAAAGGCACCGCTGTGAAAAAACGCGAAGATGTTCATCGTATGGCTGAAGCTAATAGAGCGTTTGCACACTATCGTTGGTAATCAAGTCATTTACACAAATGACTTGAATTAAGACTGATTGCCCTTATCTGCTTTCAGTCTACTTAAATGATACTTTGTTAAGCAAACGATTCTAAATAGAGGATTAATATGGCTCGTACAACCCCCATAGCACGTTACCGTAATATCGGTATCAGTGCGCATATTGACGCAGGTAAAACAACAACAACTGAACGTATTTTGTTTTACACTGGCGTAAGTCACAAAATTGGTGAAGTTCATGATGGCGCAGCGACCATGGACTGGATGGAACAAGAACAAGAGCGTGGTATTACTATCACATCTGCAGCAACAACTGCATTCTGGTCTGGTATGGGTCAACAATTTGAACCACACCGCATCAACATTATCGACACCCCAGGACACGTTGACTTCACAATCGAAGTTGAGCGTTCTATGCGTGTACTTGATGGTGCAGTTATGGTTTATTGTGCAGTAGGCGGTGTTCAACCACAATCAGAAACAGTATGGCGCCAAGCAAATAAATATAAAGTTCCACGTATCGCATTTGTCAACAAAATGGACCGTATGGGTGCTAATTTCTTACGTGTTGTTGATCAAATCAAAACCCGTTTAGCAGCAGTTCCTGTTCCTTTAGTTTTACCAATCGGTGCAGAAGAAGGATTTACTGGTGTTGTTGATTTACTTAAACGTAAAGCAATCAACTGGAATGATGCTGATCAAGGTGTAACATTCACTTATGAAGATGTACCAGCAGATATGGTTGAGCAAGTTGAAGAATGGCGCTCATTCTTAATAGAAACTGCTGCTGAAGCAAGTGAAGAGTTAATGGAAAAATACCTTGGTGGTGAAGAGTTAACTGAAGAAGAAGTCAAAGCAGCACTACGTGAGCGCGTGCTTGCTAACGAAATCATCTTAGTAACTTGTGGTAGTGCCTTTAAAAATAAAGGTGTCCAATTTATGCTTGATGCCGTTATTGAATATTTACCAGCACCAACCGATGTACCAGCAATCAAAGGGGAATTACAAAATGGTGAAGCAGCGGAACGTCATTCAAGCGATGATGAACCATTCTCATCATTAGCATTCAAAATTGCAACTGACCCATTTGTTGGTAACTTAACATTCTTCCGTGTGTACTCTGGTGTGGTTAACTCTGGTGATACTGTTCTTAACTCTGTTAAAGATAAAAAAGAACGTTTTGGTCGTATCGTTCAGATGCACGCTAACAAACGTGAAGAAATCAAAGAAGTTCGCGCAGGTGACATTGCAGCGGCTATCGGTCTTAAAGATGTGACTACTGGTGATACACTGTGTGCTGAAAGCGCACCGATCATTCTTGAAAGAATGGAGTTCCCAGAGCCAGTAATCTCGGTTGCTGTTGAACCAAAAACCAAAGCTGACCAAGAAAAAATGGGACTTGCTTTAGGTCGATTAGCGCAAGAAGATCCTTCATTCCGTGTTCACACTGATGAAGAATCAGGTCAAACTATTATTTCTGGTATGGGTGAACTTCACTTAGAAATCATCGTTGACCGTATGAAGCGTGAATTTAAAGTGGAAGCAAATGTTGGTAAACCACAAGTTGCTTACCGTGAAACAATTCGCAATGAAGTAGAACAAGAAGGTAAATTTGTTCGCCAATCTGGTGGTCGTGGTCAATATGGTCATGTATGGTTAAAAATCAAGCCATTAGAAGCAGGCGGCGAAGGCTACAAATTCAACAATGAAATTGTTGGTGGTGTGGTTCCTAAAGAATACATCCCTGCAGTTGATAAAGGCTGTCAAGAACAAATGAAAAACGGTGTTCTTGCTGGTTATCCAATTGTTGATGTTGAAGTCACTATCTTTGATGGTTCTTACCATGATGTTGACTCATCAGAAATGGCATTTAAAATTGCTGGTTCAATGGCATTTAAAGACGGCTTTATGAAAGCAAAACCAGTGCTTTTAGAACCGATTATGAAAGTAGAAGTTGAAACGCCTGAAGATTATATGGGTGATGTTATCGGTGACTTAAACCGTCGTCGCGGTATGATCGAAGGCATGGAAGATACTGCAACTGGTAAAACAGTAAAAGCACAAGTTCCACTTTCAGAAATGTTTGGTTATGCAACAGACCTACGTTCACAAACTCAAGGTCGTGCTTCTTACTCTATGGAGTTCTTGAAGTACAATGAAGCACCAACAAATATTGCAACAGCAATTATTGAAGCTCGTAAAGCGAAATAATTATTTATCTAAATAAAGTAACACTTCCCTTAATAACATAAGGGAAGTGATTTAATAAAGGAACATTAAGATGTCTAAAGAAAAATTTGAACGTACAAAACCCCACGTTAACGTTGGTACAATCGGCCACGTTGACCATGGTAAAACAACTTTAACTGCAGCAATTACTTCTGTTCTTGCTAAAAAATACGGCGGTCAAGCTCGTGCATTCGATCAAATCGATAACGCACCAGAAGAAAAAGCACGTGGTATCACCATCAATACTTCACACGTTGAATACGATACACCAACTCGCCACTATGCGCACGTAGACTGCCCAGGCCATGCTGACTATGTTAAAAACATGATCACTGGTGCGGCACAAATGGACGGTGCTATCTTAGTCGTAGCAGCAACTGATGGTCCTATGCCACAAACTCGTGAGCACATCCTTTTAGGTCGTCAAGTAGGTGTTCCTTACATCATCGTATTTTTAAACAAATGTGATATGGTTGATGACGAAGAGTTATTAGAATTAGTTGAAATGGAAGTCCGTGAACTTCTATCTCAATACGATTTCCCAGGTGATGACACACCAGTAATCCGTGGTTCAGCGCTTAAAGCATTAGAAGGCGAAGCAGCATGGGAAGACAAAATTGTTGAATTAGCTGAAGCATTAGACAGCTATATTCCAGAGCCAGAGCGTGATATTGATAAACCATTCCTATTACCAATTGAAGACGTATTCTCAATTTCAGGTCGTGGTACAGTGGTAACTGGTCGTGTTGAACGCGGTGTAATCAAAGTGGGTGAAGAAGTTGAAATCGTGGGTATCAAACCAACAACTAAAACCACTTGTACTGGTGTTGAAATGTTCCGTAAATTACTTGACGAAGGT
>NZ_LZHN01000029.1:0-870 GCF_001690435.1 Gilliamella sp. Nev3-1
CTGAACGTAATCAAGTCAGAATATAATCAAATTTTAAAGAGCAGATCATACACCAGGGAACAAGTTAGAATTATTGCATCATATCAAACAGCAAAACACTCATTATCAACACAAATAGCTTATAGCTCAGGATTAAGAGCTCATGAATTGTTTACTTTGGAAAAAGCATCAATACAGCCAGCAGATGAACGCCCTGCACATAAAGAGAAATTTTTAGGAAGAGAGGGGGAGCTTTATACAGTGACAGGAAAAGGAGGATTAACGAGAGAAATTTTAATTCCGTATCACTTAGCCGAAAAACTTGAGCAAACAAGACTTGCTGAACCAAAGCTTATTGAGGATCGAGGCGTGTTCTATAAACAAAATTATAATATTGCCGGAGGGAAAAATTTTAGTAATTCATTTTCAACGGTATCAAAAAATAGGCTGAATTGGAGCGGAGGAGCACATGGGTTACGGCATAGTTACGCACAAGAACGCATGAAAGAACTTCAAATGACATTAACTAGAGATTTAGCACTTGAAATCGTATCGCAAGAACTGGGGCATTTTAGACCTCAAATAACAGAAGTATATTTACGTTAATTTGATTTAGCTAACGCCTCCCTACGGTCGTTGTTGAATCCCTCGCAATGTGAAAACAAGTTTCACACCGCTCACGATTGCCTAAACAAATATTAAATTATTAATTTTCAGCTTGAGAACTGAGGAATGAAAGCATTAATTTTAATGTTAACAATATTGGCATCTATAGTTTGTTTTAGCTCTATTGGTGTTAGTTTTTGGGGAACAACTGCTATAACGGCATGCTTGTTTGTGCTTATTAATGCTATTACGAATATTTGAAATTAAATGGATAGGCAATCGTGA
>NZ_LZHN01000030.1:0-30975 GCF_001690435.1 Gilliamella sp. Nev3-1
ACAGAATCGACAGCAAAGCTAGACACGCACACCACTCAATATAGCTAGTACGCTGTCACCTTATTAACTCATATGAAGAATAATAACATGTATAAATCATCAATCATGGAATGGTTGCAATCGAATGCGCCATTAATTTACGGTGTCATTCTATCCATCATTATAGCCTACGGTCGTTTAACATATGACGGGGTAGGCGGACGCCGTAAATGGGTTGAAGCGTTATTGTGTGGTGCGTTGTCATTAGCTGCTAGCAGTGGGCTAGACTATTTTGGCTTACCAGTTAGTATGAATCCGTTTATTGGTGGCGCAATTGGATTTTTAGGTGTTGATAAATTACGTCAAGTATCAAATTCAATGTTAAGAAAAAGGGTTGACAACAACGATGACTAAGCTAACTGAACATTTTACGCTAGAAGAGTTTACTCGCTCGACAACAGCTAGTAGATTAAAAATTGATAACTCTGTGCCTGCTGATTTAATGCCCAACGTGCAATTAACAGCTATTAAGCTGGAGTTGGTAAGAAAAGCTTTAGGTAAGCCAATTATTATCACGTCTGGATATCGCTGTCCTGCGCTAAATGCTAAAGTTGGCGGTGTAGCAACAAGCGCTCACACAAAGGGATTAGCGGTAGACTTTAAATCGTCATTCGGTACGCCTAAAGAGATTTGTCAACAGTTGGTTGATGCTGGGGTGCAGTTCGATAAATTAATTCAAGAGCATAATCAATGGGTGCACATTGGTTTTAGTCCGACACATAATCGCCAAATAGTGTTAACAGCAGCCAAGCAGGGCGGTAAAACGGTTTATTTGAGTGGTTTAAAATGAATAAAACATACACGGCAATAGCGATTATTTTTACATTTATGATTTATGTTATTGTTAATTTGTGTAAAGACAAAGAAGCAATTCAAAAAACAAACGATGAACTGCTCGGAAAAATCGAACAGTTAAATCAGAACATCGCTAAAAACAATCAAATCATAGCAGATAATGAGCAAAGCAAACGCGAGCTAGAAAACCAATCGCTAGAACGTCAGGAGCGAATCAATGAGCAACTTAAAAATAATGACTGTGCTAATGAGCGTGTTCCTAGTGTTATCTCTAACAGCCTGTACAACAGAGCGAAAAATCTACGTCAATCGACCGATACCAGCAAACTTGCTCAGTGATTGTCTGCCAAATTTACCTCCGAAATCAATGACATTCGGCGATAGTTTGAAATATAACGAACATTTATTAAATGTTATTGAAAAGTGTAATGCAGATAAAAGGGCGATAAAGGAGATTAGTAACAAAAATAACCATTAACTTTTTGTGGAAATAAAATATAATAATTTAACAAATTTACTTAGAAAGGAGTTAAATTATGGAACTAAAAAACAAAACTAAGAGGAAAGCAAGTGGGAAGTGCCCTTATTGTGAAAAGAGTGTTTCAGCAATAGTTATTGAGGAAAATACATTAAGAAGAGATAAGTGCCAATGCCCTTCTTGCTATAAGATTATCTATGTTTGCCGTTGGCCTGGTTGTTATAATTATACTGTTGTTGGGGATTTTTATGATGATGAATTATGCCCTAGGTGTAGTGAAGACATCAGTAGGTCAACAACTGGTATATTAAAAGGTGCTCTCAAAATAGTATCGACTGCGGTCGTGAGCCTAGCTATAGCAAAGGGTATTAATAAAGATAAAAATAAAAAATGATAGAATACATTATCAATCAAACCGCTTAACTGGATGGATGAACAGCTTATTAAAATGCAAAATAGCTACATAAAGCAACATAACGATTTGATGCTTGAGTACATGAAAGAAAAAGATGTGGCTAGTATGTCAGGTCGCTTATTAAGGCGATGGGGTAAAGAGAAAAAGCCAGAGTTAACAAATAGGATACAAAAACTACAAGAGCAATCACAAATTCAATTATTAATTTAAGGAAAGATTATGAAAAAGGGCGAAAAGAAAAAAGTAGGTCGCCCAAGTGAACTAGCCGAGTGTTTAATTAAGGCTAAAGAATACTTACTTGGGGGCTACGAAACATTTGGGGATGTAGTGCCAAGTGTTGCAGGCTTAGCTTGTTATCTCGGTAAGCACAAGTCATCAATGTATGAATACGCAAAACAAAACAAAGAGTTTTCCGACACGCTAGAAGCAATTAAAACACTACAAGAGAATAAACTAATAAATGGTGGGCTAACTAGCTCATTCAATCCAACTATTACAAAGCTGATGCTATCTAATCATGGCTATAGCGAAAAACAAGAAATAGACCATCAATCATCCGACGGCTCGATGTCACCAAAACCAACACGAATAGAGTTAGTAACACCCAAAGAGTAAACACTATGACCACAGCACAAATACAGTTACCTAAAAAATTGATATCTGTGTTTGTAGCCGAAAATGTTAGGTATCGCGGCGCATATGGCGGTCGAGGTAGTGCTAAAACTCGTTCATTTGCTTTAATGACAGCGATTAAAGGTTATCAATTTGCAGAAGCAGGGGTAAGTGGTGTAATACTGTGCGCCCGTGAGTTTATGAACTCGCTAGCTGATTCAAGCATGGAAGAAGTGAAACAGGCCATTCGCTCGGTTGATTGGTTAGCTGATTATTACGATATCGGGCAAAACTATATCAGAACAAAGAACGGGTTAGTTAGTTATGTGTTTTGTGGTTTACGTCATAATCTAGACAGTATTAAATCAAAAGCTAGAATTTTATTATGCTGGGTTGATGAAGCGGAAAACGCATCAGAAATCGCATGGCGAAAGTTAACCCCTACGGTTCGTGAGACTAACTCCGAAATATGGGTAACGTGGAACCCCGAAACAGAGGGAAGCCCAACAGATATAAGATTCAGGCAAACACCGCCGGAAAATGCGGTTATCGTTGAGATGAATTATAACGATAATCCGTTTTTTCCTGATGTGTTAGAGCAAGAGCGGTTGAACGACCTCGCCAGACTAGATTACGCATCATATGCGTGGATTTGGGAAGGGGCATATCTCGAAAATTCAGATAAACAGGTTTTAAGTGGGCGATATGTTGTTGAAGAGTTTGATGACAATCTACATAAAAAATCCGACCGCTTACTATTTGGTGCGGATTTTGGCTTTGCTAATGACCCGAACACATTAATCCGCTCATTTATTCTCAATGATTGCCTATACATCGAATACGAAGCATACGGCGTGAATATCGAACTAGACGAGATGGGTTCTTTTTACGATTCAGTGCCAGAGTCTCGAAAATGGCCGATAAAAGGCGACTGCTCACGACCTGAAACTATTAGCCACATCAAGCGCAAGGGTTTCAATATCTCAGCAGCGAAAAAATGGCAGGGTAGCGTCGAGGACGGTATCGCATATCTGCGAGGGTTTAAAAAAATCATTATCCATCCTCGCTGTAAACACACAGCAACTGAGGCGCGGTTATACAGCTATAAAACTGACCGCGTAACTAATGAAGTGCTACCAATCATTGAGGATAAAAACAATCATTGTTGGGATGCGATACGTTATTCGCTGGATGGTTACATTAAACATAAACGAACAGCAGGGCTATTCATGAGGTAATAATGAGTTATACAAAATTAACGGATGAACAACTGTTAAATAGCGCGCAAATGGCGATTAACAGTAACCTAGATGTGCAACGGCAACGGTTAGCATATGCGTCACACGGGTTGATGAATAACAGCAAACGGGCATACATCGATCGCGAATTTGGCTATCCTGAAAACCTCTCTTTTAATGATTATTATAAACTCTACAAAAGAAATAGTGCGGCGCGTGGTTTTGTTGAGCGATTGAGTGATATTTGCTGGATGGATTATCCAAAATTCATTGACGGTGATATTCGAGAGCAGGATACAAAACTAACTGCGTGGGAAAAAATTGTAACTGATTTATTTAATGACAAATTGTGGCCGTCAATTATTGAGGCGGACAAACGCGGAATTGTAGGGCGTTACGCTGGGTTAATTATTCAACTGCGCGATGGTAAAAAATGGGATGAGCCAGTTGATGTTAATGTAATGAATAGATTAAATCCTGTTGATGCTATCGTTAAAATTATTCCCGCATGGGAGGAGCAACTCACTGCGTGCGAGTGGAATAATGATGAATCTGACGAAAACTACGGGCAGGTTACGATGTATCAATTTAATGAAGCGTCTATCGGCAATAACTCTGGTAAACCTAATTTATCGCGCAGGATACATCCAGATCGCGTAATTATCCTCAATGAAACATCTGTTATTAACTCAATAGATGATGGTGAATCACAGCTAGAGGTTGGTTATAACGATTTAATCGACATGATGAAATACTCTGGCGGTAGTGCTGAGGGATTCCTCAAAAACGCTAGTCGTCAAGTCCATGTTAATTATGATGCAGACACCGATATGGACGAGCTAGAGCGAGAGTTGCGCAGACGAGGATTTGAACAACCAGCTGATGCGTTAAATAAACAAATATCATTGCTAAATTCAGGCACTGATAGCGCGCTAATCACATCAGGTGCTACAGCTAACATATTATCGGTTTCACCAGCTGACCCGAGTTCGGGTTGGACAGTTTCAGCAAATAGTTTTGCTGCGTCGGTGAGAATGCCATTTACAATCATTTTTGGTCAACAAACCGGGCGATTAGCATCTGATGAGGATAAGGCCGATTACGCAAAACGCGGCATGTCACGACGTAACGGTTTTTTAACAGCATTAATTAAAAATCTGATTAACCATTTAATCAAATTGAGAGTTATTGAGCCGCTAAAAAACGGCGTATTGACATTGAAATGGTCAGATTTATTAGCTCCAAGCCAAGCCGATCGAATCGAGGTTATGCTAAAAATGTCTGATGTTAATGTAAAAGCGCAGCAATCGATGGGCATTCCAGTGTTCACGCCGAATGAAATACGAGATGCAGGCGGTTATGAGCCTGATCCTGATTTAGAGGATATTGATATTGAAGAAGCCGAGACTGATAAAACCGATTCCGAAAAATCCGATACTACCGAGAAGTAAAACCAATCCCACCCTATCAAATAAACAAATTCTTCAAATGCGTAGCGAAATACAAAAACGCTACAAAACAATCAAACAATCAATTATTGAGCATATCGAATTAAGCTTAGGCCACTATGCTAAAGAGCCGATTAAAACAGCGATATTCGTTGATAATACACTCTATGTCGTTAATGCTAGTGTTAATTACACTATTGACGGCAATCAACTTGCTAGGGTGTTAACTCGCATTCAAGAAATTGTTGATGAAAACTTAATTGATGGCGGTATTGAGAAGTTTTGGGCAGGTAAGTTTGTTGCTGATATGTATCAAATGGGGACTAATCGCACTTTTCATAATCTATCCACTCAATCACCACTTTATTCACAAGCTACATCACTGGAATCACTGTTATTTAGTGATGCTTACATTCGCCGAATCGGGCTTGCATATACAGCAACATTCAACGACTGGAAAGGGCTTGCGGATAATCTAAAAAGTGATTTAGGTACGGTTTTAAGTAGCGCTGTAGCCCGAGGGATTAATCCGAGAGAAACAGCCGATATTATCAGTAAGCGTATTGATGTTTCATATAGCAGAGCTAAAGCCTTGGCGCAAACTGAACAAGTAGGCGCACTTCGTCAAGCAACATGGGACGAAACTAAACGCACTCAAGAGGAGTTAGGGTTAAAAACAGGCTTATTACATATGTCTGCTTTAAAGCCTACTTCTAGATCTACACATGTCGATAGACACGGCAAGGTTTATACTGTTGAACAAGTAGCTGATTGGTATGAAGAAAGCGGTAATCGATACAATTGTTATTGCGCTCAAGTTGCGGTGCTGCTTAATGAAAAAGGTGATCCATATAATCAAGCAAGTATTGACAGATTATTGAAAGAATCTGATGAATGGCGTGAACAAAACAAACCGAAACAGCAAAGCTTAAATTCTGTTGAAGACGCTAATGAATGGGCAAGAAAACACATTACTGAAACCTCAAACCTACCGCCAGATATTGATACTAAAGAGTTAGCACCATGCCTGAAATTGGTATCGGAAATTCAAGAACGATTTAACCTACCTAAATTTAGGTATGCTGGAACAATAACAGGTGATATTTATAAATATCCAGAACCTCCAAAAGAGATGTTGGCTGCGTATTCACATAAAGCTAATGCATTGCTTATTACATCTGATAGCGTTGATAAAAAAGCGTTGTTAGAAGAGGATTTAAAAAGTAAAGCAAATGGATATAAACGAAGCTCTATAAATATGATTGGTCAGACTAATAACGAAGAATTAGCTAAAATAATTCATGAAATGGATTACATCCCGTGGATAGCGGTATCAACTCCAAGAGGCGTTTATGCTCATGAGATGGGACACGCATTACATTATCAACACCAGGAAGAAATTGATAATATCATTAAGAAATTGTGGGGACGAGGTTGGGCACACGCAATTAGTAAGTATGCTCAACGTAACAAACGAGAATTTGTCGCTGAGGCGTTTTCGTTGTATATTGAAAATCGCATAGAAGCTAAAAAAAGACTACATGCAGAACTATTTAAATTTTTCCAATCGTTAGATAAGGGCATTAAATGAATAAGTTTGATTTATTAGTTGAGCAAGCAACTAAACTGATTAACACCGAGCCACTTCCTGATGACGCAGAGGAACAATTGCAACAAATTATCGACCAAGCTGCCGACAAAACGGAAAGGCGCATGTTAGCGAGTTTTGCTGAATCTCTGTTTGTTATAAGGAATGAGTAATTAATTCACTGAACCGCCCTCTGGCGGTTTTTTTATATCTAAAATCCACACGAGGTAAAGCATGACACTTAAAAGTGTAAATGTTTTATCTGTCGTTAATAGTAAATCCAAAATATCAACGCAAATCATTGACGGGAAAGAGCACATTGTTATCAATGATGTGGTCCCTATCGTGGATGATATTGTCATGAACGGAATTTTCTATCCGGCAGATGAAATTAACAAATCGTACATGACATTAAATGATAATTTAATGCCACTTGACCATCCACGAATAAATAACGAGCACGTTTCTGCATTAAACCCTCAAGCTATTAATAACTTCTATATTGGTGCTTGGGGCAGAAATGTTCGTAAATCTAACGATAAAGTCTTAATGGATGCCTATATCGATAGAAAATTTGCTGAAAGCACTGAAAAGGGGCGAATGCTTGTAAATCGACTTGATGACATGATGAGCGGAAAAAATACCACACCGATTCACGTGTCAACTGGGCTAACTTACACGCCAGATAATCAATCAGGCACATCAAAAGGTAAACGGTACAAGTCAATAGCTCGAAACATGAAGTTCGATCATGTCGCAATATTACCTGACAAACAAGGTGCTGCCACGCCAGATGACGGAGTGGGTATTTTTGTTAACTCCAACGGTGAAAAATCGCCAATTGAAAATGTAAGCCTTATTGAGTGTTCAGAAGATTCAATAAGCAATGTAATTAGTAAAACCATTAAAGAGGTTTTAAGCGTATTTAAATTTAATCAAAAAGAGGAAGAAGACTTAATGAAAGAAAAAATCTTACTAGCTCTAAATGCTGCAGGTATTAAGACCGATGGCTTATCAGATGAGCAACTGTTAAAGGCTTATAACGAGCAAACAACCAAAGAAGCGATTGAGAAAAAGAAAACTTCTGAGGAAGAAGAAAAGAAAAAAGCTGAACAGGAAAAGAAAAATGCAACTAATGCCGAAGATGCGCCAGCATGGGCAAAAGCATTGATGAATAAGGTTTCAAGTCTGGAATTAGCAGTAAATGCCAACACAGAAAAAGAACTCTCAGTTAAGCGAGAAGCAGTAAAAAACAAGTTCAACATGACACAAACTGCGGTAAATGCGCTATCTGGTGAGCCGTTAGATGCCTTATACGCACAGTGCGTTAAAACAGCGCCTATTAGCGGTGGTTTTGCTAATAATTCAGATAATTCACTATTAAATATGGAGGCTCCAGAGTAATGATTCGATTTAAAACCGTGATTGGTGGTCCAGCACGCAAAAACGACCCACAAACAATTGACTTAAAAACAGGTGAAGCGATTGCGCCATGCTCTTTGGTTGCTGTGGTTAACAATAAGTTAATGAAACATTCGGCAGCAGGTGAGCAAACCCAAGCATTAGTCATCACAAATGATTATCTGGGTGGCCATGATATCCGTGACAATGTACCTAATGACACATCAGGCATCGCCATTATTTGTGAAGATGATGTTACTTACCATGTTTTAGTAAAAGCAGATGAAGCGTTAACAGTTGGCGACAAATTAACATCTAACGGTGACGGTACACTAAAAAAAGCAAGTGGTACTGATGCGGTGCTGTTCTATGCATTTGAAACCTATACCGTTGGCGCAACCGCTGAACAAGTTCGAGTTCGTAAAGCTTAAGGAGCAATAATGAAGAACGAAAAGATTATTTTTAATAAAAAATTAATTACCAATTCCGCTCAAGTAGCACAGGCTTGGAATCAGTTAAAAGCAAGCCGTCAAATCTTTAATAACGCTCAAAACCAAATGAGCGCAACACACGGCAATGCTATTGAAGTTAATCAAGCCGCAATCTTAACCCAAGATTACTGGCGTGAAGTGGATAACGTGACTACCCGTGTTATTCGTGATGACGAGGGCGCGCCATTACTTGATGATTTATTATCGTTAGGTACGCCTATCTCTATTGGTAAAACAGCGGCACTATATCGCGTTTCAAGCGATGCAGGATATGTTAATCGCTCAATGTCAGGACAAGAGCCAGAAACGCTAGATAAGGTTGTTTATGACCATTACGGCGACCCTGTGCCAATTTTTAAAACAGGCTATGCTCGTGAATGGCGTGAATGGTTAGGCTTGCAAACTGAAAACATCGACGCAATGTCAGATGACCAAGAAGCGGCAGTTGCAGCATTACGCCAAGATATGGCGCAATACATTTTAACGGGTGATGAAAAAATCAAAGTACAAAACTTTGAGGGTAAAGGTATCACTAATCATCCACATACAAATCAAGTGGATTTAAGTGCGTCTGGTTTAAATATTGATTTAACTTCTACCTCAACAAGTAACGACGATATTATTAATTTCTTCACAAAAGACTTTGTAGTCATTCTTGATGCCAATTTAGTGTCAGAACAATTAAAAGTCTTTATCTCTCCTGAAATTGAGCGCCGTTTAAATCTTCCTTACTCTAATTCAAATGGATTTAAAGAGGGGACAGTAAAAGACTATATTTTACGTTACTCAGCGCACATTGGTTCATTCACCAAAACATTTGAGTTAAAAGGCAATCACTTTATTGGTTACGTTCGTAACGCTCAATACATCAAAACACGTATTGCAGCACCAATCGGTTCATTCATGAAGCAGCGAATCAACCCACATGATAATTATCAAACATTGGTTTGGTCGGCATTTGGTTTACAAATCAAACGAGACTTTAACGGCAAAAGCAAAGTGTTTAATGCAAGGGGGTAATCAATGAAATTGCGAGTAACTAAACGCGGCTGTTTCGGCCGCATTGATGGTGCAGTGGCTGAACTACCTATCGGGCATGAGTTTAAGGTCAAGGATATACCGCCAGCGTTTGTTGGGTGTGTAATTGTTATTGAGGATATTAAAATCACACCCCCAGAAACTCTTTTAATTCTAAAAATAGAAGATAAAGATGTTGACCTTAGCAAGTTGACTGTTGATGGACTAAAAGAGTTTGTCGAAGCAAATAATTTGGATGTAACTCAAGAGAAAGGCGAGGTGAAAGCTGATTTTGCTAAGCGTATTTATAGCGTGGCTCTTGCTAAATTAGGAGAATAAAGATGACGGTACAGGTAACCGCAGAAGACGTTAATCAAATGTTATCAGAGCTTGGTTATTCTGTACCGAGCTTAGTTATTGATGCAATCCTTAAAAAAGTCAACTCAATCAGTGATTGCTTGGTAGCTCATGGTTATTCAGAAGCCGATCAGCTTTTAATATTGATTTATTCCGCTTGCTTACTGGCTCAAATGCAAGGAGCAAGAAAAATCGCATCACAATCAGCACCAAGCGGTGCGTCAAGGTCATTTAAATATGATGATGTGGGTTTTAAATCCATGTACTCATTGCTAAAAAATCTTGATGTCCACGGCTGTACTGATTGTCTAGATATTTCTTGCTCAAAAAAATCATTTTTTTTAGTTGTTGGAGGTAGGGATGAGTAATACAGCGAATTGGGGCTATACAAATGTTGCAACCGTATATCCTCACATGGGATACGACGGAGAAAACAATGTTGATACTTATGGTCAACCTTATTTGGTGAAATGCACATGGAAAGATGAAGCGCCAAACGCATTAGGTGCTTACATTGATTCCTTAGGGGTTGAAAGGGTAAGAAAAACAACTTTTTACACCGAAGACAATCGAATTAAGCAGGGTGACTTCATAGTAAAAGGCGATAAAACTTCATTACAGTTAGAAGCCTCAAACGCTGAACAAGTGAAGTTTGTGCTTGAATATGACATGAGCGTTTTTGGTGAAATCCCAGATTACGAGGTAGTTACATAATGGTAGTTAAAGGCGTTTCAAAGGTGAACAGAAATATTCAAAAGATAACTAATGAAATTGCCAACATCAGAACTCAAAGAATTATCCAGCAAATTATGATTGTTGGTATGTCTTTTGTAGCTCCAATCACACCTAGAGACACTTCAACGCTAATTAATTCGCAGTATAGAGAACTAAAACCAATACCAAAAGGCTGGACTGGTCGAGTTGGTTATACTGCTAATTACGCAGCATTTGTTAACAATGCCAAAGGTACAGCAAAAGGTAAGCGTACCGGTAAGAAATCTCAGGGGGATTATTGGTCTCCCAACGCAGAACCTCACTTTGTTGAAAAGGGTTTTGAAAGGGACGGAAAGCAGGCTATTGAGCAAGTTATTAAAGATGGTTACAAAATATGATTTCTGATACATATAACTCAATCAAAGACTGGCTAAATTCACATAATTTACTTGATGATTACATCTTACAATTTCGGAAGTGGGTTGAAGTAAAAAATACAAAATCCAATAGATATATTGTGATCGTCCCTGCTGGCGGAGGTAATGCCAGCGAAGCAGTAACACGAGATTATTTTAGGATTGTAATTATTTCAGCGATTAATGATTCGAATATTGTAGCAGTTAATGATAGAGCGGATGAAATCAGGCAGTTTATGCTAGATGATTTTGAATCTAATAATGTTATTTCAATGAACCCAATCGGCGGAATAACGCAATCAAACACAGAAGAAGGGCGGTTTATTTTCGAATTTACTGCTCAAATGATTATATCAAGATAAGAGGTACATTATGGCTAAAAGCAATGCAGGAACTGGTCGAAAGGTCGGTGTTTATTATTCAATCGGTAATCCAGACAAAAAACCAAATGATGCGGATTATAAGCGGTTGGGAATGATTCGGGGTAAGTCACGAGGCGTGAATTGGAACACAATTGATGTTACAGCCGATACATCCGAAGATGGTACAACTGAATCAATGGTTACAACCAAGGAAAAGACAGTGTCATTTGACGGTATTTCTCGAGGTGATGACATCCAGAATCAAAGTGCCTTATTAGATCACATTGAAAGCCCATCACAGGACACTGACGGGCAACCATATGCTTGGATTAAAATTGTCAATCCAACTATTAACAGAGTGATCGAGGGGTGCTATTTGTTGTCCTCATTAACCGAAGAATACCCGTATGATGATGTATGCACATGGTCTATTGAGGGTACTAGCGCAAATAACGTGACTAGAACAGTTATTCCACCAAAAAGGACGTAGAATGAAACCAGTAATAAAGGACATTGGGGAATTTATAATTCATCATAAAGAAACTGATTATTTATTTATCCCGTCTTTTTTTAACATGACAAAGATTGGTAAACCAGATGAAATAGTTGAGATTTTTTCTATAATTTTTGGCGAAATAAATAATGACAATTTCACATCCGTTATAGAATGCGCTGACAAAATACTTGAGGCTTGTTGTACAACGGATTGTTCTGTTATTACTGGTTATCTCAAAGGCGAAGACAAGTTGGTTAATATTGAGGCGGCAATACCTGTTGAAGATAAATTGATTCTATCTCAGCATTTGTTAAAGCACGGCTTAATCGGTGATGTTTCGCCTAAAAAAACTAGCGAAGATGCAAGCTATAGCAATGAATTTCATGCCAAAAAATTTGTTTATATGGCAGTTGCTCATTTGGGGATGAGTGAATTTGACGCATGGAACATGTCAATGACCGCTTTTCAAGAAGCCATGGAAGCGAAATTTCCTACTAACGATAAAGATATCATTTCACAAGATGACTATGACTCAGCTATGTCTTATGCGGATTCTATTGTCGGATTAACCCTCTAATTTCTTCTTGGTTTATTAATAATATGAAAAAATCCATCACCTTTAAGAGATCATTTAATGATCAACTTATCGAAATATTATGCTATTATTCTGACGATAAAAATAAACAGGATAATGCAATGAAAATTGAATCACTAAAAATAGAAAATGTTGGCGGTATATCTAGCTTGTCGTTAGATAGTTTTGACCCCAACTTAAATATTATTTGCGGTGAAAACGGGATAGGTAAAACAAATATTTTGGATTCAATTGCATCATTGTTTTCAGGTTATGAACCGATATCTATTAGTGTTAAATCAGGTTTTGAGCAAGGATGCATAAAAAGCTCAGTAGATGGAAAAGTAATTTCGCGACCAATAAAGAAAAAATATACAAATCTTACCTATACAAAATGGGAATGTGTTAATGATGATGAAAATGCAAATTTCAATTTACTATATTTAAAAGTTAATCGCGTTTTTAAATATAGGCGAGAAAGTAGTATTAATTCAGACCCAGACGTTACCAATAGAACATCGGAAAACGCTGAAGGTTTAGATAATAATGATATAAAACAATGGTTTGTTTCTAGATATTTGCATAGCGCGCATGCTAATAATTTAACTGATGTTCAACAAGAAAACATTAAATTAGCAATAAGCTGTTTTTCGTTACTTGATAATAAGGTTACATTTTATAAAACCACTACTCAAAATGAGATAATTGTAAAAACACCTACAGGAGAAATATATTTTGAGCTTTTATCTTCTGGATTTAGGTCTATTTTATTTATTTTATTGGGCATAATTAAAGAAATTGAATATCGATTCCAAAACAACAATGTTTTAGCATCAGACTTTAATGGAATTATTCTAATTGATGAGATAGAGTTACATCTTCATCCTGAATGGCAAGGTAAAATTTGCAGCGTTCTTACAAAAACATTTCCGAAAGCCCAATTTATCATCAGTACGCATAGCCCTCACGTTATTCAAACCGCCGAGGCGAACGAAGTTATAGCTTTATCTGGGCAGAATGGTCATTTAGAAAAAAGAACCTTAGATATCGCCCCACATGGCTTTAAAGGATGGACAGTTGAGGAAATTCTTACTGATGTAATGGGTATGAGAGATGTTCGAACAGAAAAATATAGGGAAGTTTACACAAAATTTAGTAGGGCGCTAGATGATAATGATATAAAAGCTGCTACTGAAGCTCATAACGAATTAGATAAATTACTTCATCCTACATACCCTTTAAGAGCACTTTTTAAAATGCAATTGGATGGGCTTAAGGGTTAATCCATGATTAAGTTAGAAAAAGGGAAAAAACCCGATTACTTAAGCGATGATAAAGTTCAAGAACTAATAGAAAGGTATAAGTCTAATTCTGATACTGTATGGAATCACGAAAAAATAAAGGAGCGATTATTAGAAAGCAGCAACTCTAAATGCGCTTATTGTGAATGTCAATTACAGATTGAAGATTCATACGTTGAAGTTGAGCATTTTAAATGTAAAAAACGATATCCTGATGAAGTCGTAAATTGGGATAATTTGTTACCTTCATGTAAAAGGTGTAATCTCAGAAAGGGGAGTTTGGATGTTGTTATAACACCTATTATAAATCCTTATGAGGATGATCCTAAATTACATTTATCTATTCAAGCTTGTCGTTTGTATCCAAAAGAAAATGCAGGCTCAAAAGGTGACAATACTATTAAAAAATTGGCTTTAAATGACTATGAACGATTGTTGCAATCAAGATTCGAGGCTTCAAATCGTATAAATAAATATATAGACGATTTAGTTAATAATAAAAGTAATATTGATTATGTTAGAAATAATATGATCACAACACTGGAACTGTGCCAACCAGATAAAGCTTTTTCTGCTTTTCTCGCTTTTACTTTGCTTAATAACAAAGATACAAAAATAATCAAACAAGTTTTAATCGATAATGACTTATGGGATGATGATCTTAATGAAATGTATGAAACCTGCAAAAAAATAGCCCTAGACTCTAGATAACTTATCGTTAACCAACCAAATTCAATTAAACCACCTTCGGGTGGTTTTTTATTACCTAAATTTCTATAAGAGGTTTTTATGTCATTTGAAGCAGGAAGTATATATTACACAATTGACGCCAAAACAGGGGCTTTATTAACAGCCGATAAACAAGTGTCTAGTTTTAACAAAAGAGCGCAAGAGAGGTTTAACGAAACAGATAGGTCGGTAAATTCGTTAAATGGTTCAATGGGTAAATTAACTCAAGTAGCAAAAGGTGTTGTTGCTGCTTTAGTTACTAATCAAGTTTTTGCTTATGCTAATGCTTGGCAAGATTTAGAAGATAGACTAAAAAATACTGGATTAGCTGGAATGGCGTTAAAAGATGTTCAAGAACAGCTTATGACAACATCAAACCGAAACGGTCGCACCATAGAAGAATCCACCGAGTTATATGTACGCCTTTCAAATTCAATGAGCGAACTAGGATATAGTACGCAGGGTACGCTATCTTATATTGATACGCTATCTAACTTATTTACAATCAATAAAACTAACGCAATAAGCGCAGAATCTGCTATCAATGCGCTAACCAAAGCGCAAATGAAAGGTAAGTTAGCTGGTATTGATGCGATGTCAGTATTCGCAGCTATGCCGAGCGTGCTTAAAACTTTAGGTAAACGATTAAAGAAAACAGAAGCAGAAGTTAGACAAATGGCTTCTGATGGCAAGTTATCTATGTCAGACTTTACTGATGCGATGATAGCGGCACAAGATGAAACCGCGGCACTTGCTGATAATATGCGTAATAATCTTGGTGATGCCTCTAATCATTTCACTAATCGCTTAAAAGAGGTATTAGGTTCACTAGATAACACAACAGGAGCAACTCAACATTTAGTTAGTGGCATAAAAATGCTTGCTGAAAATATGAATGTGCTTATCGGTTGTGCTGGTTTCTTGTCGGCAATTCTTGCTGGACGATATTTAACATCGTTGACCGCAGCCACAAGAGCAAAAATTGCATCAGCGATAGCTTCTAGAAACGAAACTAAAGAAGAAGTAGAGTTAGCTAGAGCAGAATTAAAACGAATTGATATAGAACGTCAGAGTTTATCTATTTCACTGCAATTTGCTGAAGCGAATTATCGAGCTGCAAAATCAGTTGAAGATCGCATTATTCAAGCAAATAGAATGTCGGCTATACAAGCAAAAATGATTGCATTAGATAAAGCCGAGACTGTGACCAAAAATGCATTATCAGCAGCTACAGCTAGAGCTAATACAGCTGTTAACTTACTAAAAGGAGGGCTAAGCTTGCTTGGTGGGCCAGCAGGAATTGCGATCATGGCTGCTGGTGCGTTAATGACTTGGGCGAGCAAAGCAAATGAAGCCAAGCAAAAAGCGCTAGACTTTGCTAGTGCAATTGATGATGTAAATGATTCTCTGAAAGATTTAAGCGCAAATCAGCTCGCAAATCAAATAGATCAGATCAATGATGACTTGAGTTTAGTTGAAAAGCAGACAAAAAAAGCTCAATCCGAGCTGAAAAAACTTGAAAGTTATAAAAAAGATAGAAACGAAGCTATTGTCAAAGGATATGTCGGTGAAAAGGGGCTTGATCGGCTAGAAAAAGAGATTAGAAAATTAAAGTCTGACATTGATACATTTTCTCAATCTACTCAAAAACTGACAGGCAAACTACAAAGTTATAAAAACGCGCTAGGAGCATTAACGGGACCGACACAGCAGGCGACACAAAAAACGGATAAATTTATTGATTCACTCGATAAAACTACAAAGACAAAAATTGATGAAAAAATAAAATCTCTTTCAACTGAGCTTGAAATTTCAGAAATGAAGCTTAGCGGTGCTAAAAAAGCTGCTTATATTTATGAAAATGCTTTAAGTGAACTGGGAGATGAATCCGATAAGTATAAAGTTGCCTTACTTGGACTTATCAATGGAACCGCCGAATGGGCTGACATGTCAGATGAAGTAAGAAAAACATTAGAGCCTTTACTTAACGCGTTAGGTAAAATGTTTGACGCAAACGAAAAACTAAACTCTAGTAAAAAAAGCGGACGAGGCACAACAAGAACTTATGCAGAAGAAATAAAAAATCTTAAAAATCAGCTAGAAGTTGCTAAGTTAGAAGCCAAAGGAATGACGGTTGAAGCGAAAGCATTAGCAATTAGCCAGCAAATTGGCACAAAAGCAACGAAAGCTCAGGCTGATGAATTAAAGCGATTAATTCAAGAGCAAGAAAACTTGCAAAATTCGCAAGCAGGTGAAGATTTTGCAAAACAAGAAATCTACAATAAAAAATCACCTCTTGAGCAAATCGACATTGACGAGCAAGAGAAGTTAGATAAATTAAGCAAATGGCGAGAAACGGGGCTTGCAAATGAGCAAACTTATCAAGATGCTTTAACTGCGATAACTCAAGATGCTGTTGATAAACGAAAAAAACTTGAAGATGAAGCAGCAGAAGCTAAGCTACAGTCTACAAGAGCAATACTAAAATCATCATCTGACTTATTCGGTGGAATGGCTGATATGCTAGGAGCTTTTGCTGGTGAATCAAGCTCAGCATATAAAGCGCTTTTTGCAATCAGCAAAGGCTTTGCGATAGCTGATGCGATGCTTAATTTAAACTCTGCAATCATGAAAGCGATGAACGATCAGACAGCAACGACCACTGCTGCAAAAATGGCAAACATGGCAGCAGTAGCAAGCGCGGGTGGACAAGTTTTGTCTACGTTAAAAGGTATTACATACGGAGGGGGAAGACTTCGAGGTGGTGGTGTTGATGTTGGGAAAGCTTATAGGGTTAACGAAAGCGGAGAACCTGAATTGTTTGTCGCACACGGAAAGCAATACATGATACCAAATAAAAATGGTGAAGTTATCCCGTCCAACAAGTTATCACGAGGATCGGCTGGTAAAACTATTATAAATAATATCACTCAAAACATCTCTTTTGGTGACGGGCAAGACAATAAAGAAGCAGCTAACGAGACAGCTAGAATGCTGAAACAAGCGCTCAGAAGTGTAATTCAAGAAGAACAAAGACCAGGAGGGCTGCTAAATCATCGTTGATCTAATGGACAAAATTTCATACCATTAACTTAAATAATTATTTAAGGAGAATGGTATGAAAAAAATTGTATTTTTGGGGTTAATTGGTTTTACGTTGATAGGGTGCTCATCATCACCAGTGTCAAATGACGCGGCAGTAAACGTTCCTGTGCAGCGGATATATAACCAAGATATTTTTGTAAAAAAAGAAAATTCAGGAATGGTTATTATAAAAAGAGATAAAGGATTTGTAAGTAGCGCTTGCTCTGATTCTCTTTTTGTTGACGGAGTTAAGATTGCTGATTTAAATACTGCGGAAAAAGTTGTTATCTACCCGCTATTAGGGAAACGAATTTTTAGCATGGTGGCAAATGGAGTTTGTGGTGGAGGAATGGTTGAAGTTGAAGGGGATGTTGAGAAAAGTCAAGTTTTAACATATAGGATTGCTCATTCCTTAAATGGTGGATATGGTATTTATAGAACGGCGTTCTAAATAGACTAATCATTTATAGGAGAATGGTATGAAAAAGGCTTTACAGGCTTGCGTTATTATTTTTTTTATAATAATTATTATGGTGGTTATTGCTGTTTATAATCATGTTTCCAACAGAATCACAGATGAAGAAATGCTATATTACAAATCTTCTGAATTCTGCTCATCTCTACTACAGCGAAATTTGAAATCACCAGAGTCTTATCAAGAGCAGGAAGTTTTTGTAATTCCTGAGAAAGCTTCTGAAGATGAGTTAAAAGAATTTGTTTCCCAAAAAAATATCAAGTTGTATCAATTAGAATATGAACGAGGAAACTTAAGTTTATACAACTTTAATATACTTATAAAGTATGGCGCCAAAAAATCTTTTGATTTACGGAATAATGCGCTATGTGAATTTAGAGTTTTTAACATCAAGAATCGGGGATTCTTATCTCCAAACTTAGAAGCCATAACCGCCGGTTATGAGCGATATACTAAGGGCGAGATGTTTTTATTGTTTCCTGGTTCTATAAATACATCAGGATTAAATAAATTTAGCTTTTGGGAAAAGTTAAATTATTTATTTAATAAAAAGAACTTTTCAATTGCAGAATAGCAATTTAATCAACCCTCTTAGAGGGTTTTTTACTGGTTATTTTTTGCTTTATCGGAATCAGCTTCTTTTTGGGCGAGATAATCGGGTATAACAACTCTAAATAGATAAGTTTGAATATCCATATTAAGTTTATTGGCATGCTCCATCATTAAATCGTATTTTTCTTTTGGTAAATTTAAATAGACACCAATTTCTTTTTTTCCTTTATCTTCATCAGATAAATCTGTTTCTTCTCCGTACGCCAGCCAAGAAAAAGGTACACCTAAATGGTATGCAAGTTTTGAAATTATATTAGCTCTCGGTTTATTTTTGCCTGCTTCATATCTAGATATTTGAGCAGCAGCAATACCAGTTCGTTTGGATAAGTCTTCTTGAGAATATTCAAGTTGAGCTCTTCTTTGTATTAATCGTTTTGCAAAAGTGTCATTATTTATCATAAATAGTATTGAAATGTATTGACATGGTTAATTATTAGAATTAGTATACTATACATTCCATGACACTTTAAGACATTTTATTATTAACAAGGAGAAAACATTGAAAGAAAATAAAGTAACGTTATCAGCAAGAATGCCTGTAAGCCTTAAAGCTGCGCTTGAGGTATTAGCAGCAATGAATGATAGAACAATGAGCCAAGAGCTTGTAAATAGAGTTAGACAGTCATTAACAGAGGAGGAAAAGAAAATTGCAGGTATCTAAAAAACTAAAGGCTTTAACTGCACCACCAGCTAAAGCCCAAAATCAAGTTGACCACACACTAAATAAGGAAAACTCATGAATAATAGTAATATAAACAACTCTAATTGTCCAGTAATAGTGCCATTTAACGGTAATAACTTATATTTGGTAAATAACAATAACGAACCTTTTGTTCCAATGAAGCCAATAGTTGAAGGTATGGGGTTAGATTGGAAATCACAATATTCCAAATTAAAACAAAAGTTTAACACCTGCATGGTGGAAATCACCATTCAGCTACCTAATGATATTCAAAACCGTTTAGTGAGTTGCTTGTCTCTTAGAAAATTACCTGCTTGGTTATACTCAATACAACCAAATAAGGTTAAACCTGAATTAAGAGATGCCGTTATAAAATATCAAGAAGAATGTGATGAAGTTTTATGGCAGTATTGGACTAAAGGGCAAGTAACAAAAGAAAGTGTCAAAACAGTTTTACCAAAACACATTGGCTTAGCTGAATATAGAAAGGCTAGGGCGATATCAATGGCAACTAAATCAGCAGAAGTTATTTGTAACCGATTTGATAATCTCAGCAAGTTGTCTCAGCAAGTTATCTTTGCAAAAATGGTTAATAGTTCTGTAAATGAGGAGTTAATTCCCTTACCTATATTAGAAAACAAAACATTTTCAGCTAGTGAAGTGGGGGATTTACTCGGCGTATCCTCAAATAAAATTGGTCGTATAGCTAACAAGCTCAACCTAAAAACAGATGAATACGGAATTTTCGTACTAGATAAGTCACGTTCTTCTGATAAACAAGTTGAAACTTTTAGATATAACGAAAAAGCAATAGATGTAATTAAAAATCATCTTATTAATAAAGAAATCGCTTAATCAATTAACAACAAATTATAAGCCCCCAAAGAGGGGCAATTACGAGGATATAGCATGTCAAATCAATTAATGTTTCACAGCACAGTAGTGCAACCAGTTAAACGTAATAATCAAATTTGGATCACGTCCACCGAGCTATCTAAGCTTTTACAATATGCAGATTCTAAATCAGTAACAAAGATTTATAGTCGGAACAAGGATGAGTTCACCGATAAAATGACAATGGTGGTCAAATTGACTACCAATGGAATAAACAACAGTCTACGCAAGAAATCAGTACGAATTTTCTCACTTCGAGGAGCGCATCTAATCGCAATGTTTGCTAGTACAAATGTAGCAAAAGAAGTGCGTAAATGGTTGTTAGATTTAGCTGATAAAGAGGCAGGTCATTCACAAACAAGAAAAGATATGATTGAGGTAAACAGAACCAATTTGATTTGTTTAGTTCATCACATGCTTTGGTTGAATGATTTCTACATAGATAATCGTTTATATGATGTTTTTAAAATGCTGGGGTCTAATTTCGGTGTAAGACTTCACGATCATTTTGGCGACGGTGCTTTTGTTGCTTCGATGTTTAAACAACAGCTAGAAAAGAAACAATTACGGCAAGTATAAGTTAAGGAATGTACAACCCTTTTTTTAATCGCTTTTTTAATCCATTGAAAAATATAGATTAATTTAAGCACTAGAAAAAAGGGTTATTTTCGAAAAAATGGTTAAATTTTAGTTAAAACAAAAGGCTATGTTTGATATAATCTAGGTTCACCGCTGCGTAAGCGGTTTAGAAATTTGCCAATTAGAAAAACAATTCACAAATTATGTTCACCGCTGCGTAAGCGGTTTAGAAAAAAATTAGCATATCGATATCATGCGTTATCATGTTCACCGCTGCATAAGCGGTTTAGAAAACTTTCATTTACTCTATAAGCTTTCCCAACATGTTTACCGCTGCATAAGCGGTTTAGAAAATTACCGAAATTATTAAGGAGATGGTATGAAAAAGATTTTATGTTATTTAATTTTTTTTCTGTGTTTTATTTCATTTATCTCAGAGGCTGCTGGGAAAAAAGAAAAATTTAAGCCCGATGGGAAAGAATTATTTATTATTAACGAATATGCTCCAGTAGCTCGTATACAAGTACATACAGCCCCAGAGGTTGGAACATCCAAATTTTTACCCATCGAAAAATATAAAGGCATGGTTGGGTATGTTGATAAAATAATTAAAACTAATTACGATTCTTATAAAAAGATTGTTTTGAAAAATGGAGATGTTTTTTATTTAGATAAAACTTCATTCGGAACATCTGAACCAAAGTATGAATCAGAAGAATATTTAATTAGTATGGGGGAATATGAAAAAGTAAAAAATAATATTGAAGAAACAAAAAAAATAAAACTTTATAATATAAGTGATATTTCTATCAAAACAGTAACAGCAGGCAAAGACGGTATTTATAATGTTACATTATCTAATGGATTAACTTTAAGATGGAATGATTTTAAAGTATTACAAAACTTTATTAAAAATATAACTGATGAAACTGATGTAAAACTCTTAATAAACACATTAAAGGGAGGCGGCATTTATCTCTATTACGATGATATAGATGACTTTTATCAAATTTCCGTAGGTGGTAACTCACCGCTAGAACTGTTTTTAAAAATTTTTGGCACAAAAAAAATAATGCCAGTTGCTAAGGTGACGTATGGTGGCTCAAACTGGGTTTTTGCAGATAGTTTTGTTGTTTTTCAAAATGGAAAAAAACTATCTCGCAATAATGTTCAATTTAAAAGAGATAGTAGATCAGTCGTTGTTGAATGGTATAACTTCGCATGTCCCAAAGAAGATTTGGATAGCATTAGATTGTTAGATGAAAATGAAGAGGCGACTGTAAGATTCTATGGTTCTAATCACAATAAAGATAAACAGATCGATAAAGAAAGTATCAAAAAAATAAAAGAAATTATTGCGCTATATGATATGTTGACGAAATATTACACCATTTAAAGCAATTCAAACCCTCTTAGAGGGTTTTTTATTATCTAAAATAAGGTATCCATATGAAAGTTTTTTCAATAGTTTTTCATGATAAAAATGGCGTAATACTCGCTACAGATCGGCATGAAGATTGTTGGATAAGGTTATTTGGGGAGTATTATGGTCGCTTAACCAAGGTTAGAGACCATAATGAATTTATTAAGGCTGGAAGCATGATGAAATTAGTCGAATTACGTCAGGAGTCCGAGATAGACCCAAGTCTAATAGTTTCAATACCAAGTGTTTTGTGGCGTCTACAGATTACCGCCGCATAGGTGGTTTTCATTAAAAATCTAACTGTTCAGGCTTAATTTGCAACGCTTCGGCAATTTTAATCCGCGTTGCTTTTCTTAGTTTTTGGCTTTTTTCATATTGAGAATAAGCCGATTGACTAATACCTATTTTATTCGCAACGTCAACTTGAGATAGCTTTAAATATTCACGCCATGCTTGTGCTGGAGAATAATTATTATCAAAAACCATGTTGACAACTTCGCTTGGTACACCTGTTTCCACATCAATTGCTTTTGCGTTTGATAGCTCTAAATATTGATTGTAAGGCATAACCACAAATTGTGGCTGTCCTTGTTCATTATTAATAAACTGTATATTAGTAAGTGCGTTCATCGCGTTTTTTCACCTCTTCAATAGAAACAATATGAATAGCACCATCAAAATTAAAAAACACTCGATAGTTACCCACTCGTAATCTGTACTGATATTTATGATTAGTTAAAGACTTTACATTAATACAATTCGGCATGTTAGCCAGTTCATCAATTTTATTACGGATTAAAGCATTGCCTTGAATTTTACGTAACTGCTTTAAGGCTTTAATTTGATAAATAATTTTATTCATTTTGTTGTTCTAACTAATCTTGATATAAGTATTATATAAGTCATATAAGTTTTTGTAAATAAAAATATAAGCAAAACACAAATAAATTAGTTTAATCATCTGGAGAAAACTATGGAAACATTTCATTGGAGACCTCAAAACAGCTCCACGATTTCAGTATCACCGAAAGTTAAGATAATTAAGTTTGGTGATGGCTATGAGCAACGCATTCGGGACGGTATTAACAACGATCTGCGCTCATACAACGTAACATTTGTTGGATTATCAGAAGATATCAGCTTGATTGATGATTTTCTTAGCCGACATAATGCGATTAAAGCCTTTTTATGGCGAGAGCCTAATACTCACAAAACGATCAAAGTTGTTTGTCGTTCTTGGACATCAACGCCCAACGGCGCAGCTAAAACAATTTCCGCAACATTTGAAGAGGTGGTCGCATGACTTTACATGTACCTAGTGATTCACTTAAATTGCTAACAAAATTCGAACAAGGAGCGATGATTGACTTGTATGATGTAGATCTTTCAAAAATTGCTGGTGAAAAATTAATTTTTAGATTTCATGCAGGGTTAAATCATTTGCGAAAAGCCGTTGTTTGGCAGGGCAAAACATATGAGCCCTATCCAATTCAGGTAACGGGCTTTCAAAAAAATGGACAGGGAACTAGTAACCGTCCAACAATGACAGTTTCCAACGCCTTTGGTCTAATAACGGGATTAGTGAATAGCTTTGATGATCTGCTTGGAGCGATAGTTACTAGACGTCAAGTGCTCGCGGAATTCTTGGATGCGGAAAACTTTGAGGGTGGAAATAGTAGAGCAGATCCTACCCAAGAGCTTGTTTCACAATATTTAGTGGAACGATTAACAAATTTAATACCATCAGAATCAGCAACATTTGAACTTGCATTGCCATGCGAGAGTGACGGAGTGATATTACCTGCTCGGGTAATAATTGCGCATACATGTTGTTGGCGATATCGCAGCTCTGAGTGTAGTTATACGGGCAGCGCGGTTGCAGATGAAAGAGATACTCCAACAAACGATATCACAAAAGACAAATGCTCTGGAACGTTAACTGGTTGCAAGCTTCGATTTGGTAAAAACGGCATTCTGCCCTTTGGCGGTTTTCCAGCCTCTGCAAAACTTTCTTAAATAATCATGAAAAATAAAATACTTAATCACGCTAAACAATGCGGTGAGGCTGAGTGCTGCGGATTTGTTATTGATAACAAAACATATCTACCGTGCAATAACATCTCATCCACAACGGCAGAAACATTTGAAATTTCGCCTGACGACTGGATTAGAGCAGAGCAACTTGGTGAGATAACAGCAATCGTACATTCACACCCTAATGGTTTACCCATTCTGAGTGAAGCAGACCAATTTTATCAACAGCAGACGGGTTTGCCTTGGTGGTTGGTTTGTAATGACGAAATTCATAAATATAGATTTATACCGCCACTTCTTGGGCGTGAATTTAAACACGGGGCAGTGGATTGTTATACGCTATTTCGGGATGCATACCATCTATGTGGTTTTGATTTTCCAAACTTTCACCGCGACGACGATTGGTGGCACAACGGGCAAAACTTGTATTTGGATAATATGGAATCTAATGGGTTCTATCAAGTAAGTGCTTCTTGCCTGAAAAATGGCGATGTTATTCTGTTTTCACTGAACAGTAATGCCGTCAATCATGCTGCAATTTACATTGACGACAACTTAATCATTCATCATTTGCCAAATCGACTATCAAAACGTGATTTGTTTAGTGGATATTGGCTCAAAAATTATCATTCAATTTGGAGGCATAAAAAATGGCAACCGTTAAATTTTACGGCGATCTTAAACAATATGGCGATAAGTACAAAATAAATGCAGATACTGCTGCTGAAGCGTTGAATTGCCTATATTTTCAAATAAAAGGCTTAAAAAAGCGGATTTTAGACGGTTATTTTCGTGTACGAATTAATGGCATAGATATGAATGAGAACAATCTACAATTTGGGCTTCACAATCGAATTTCTCATAACGCCGTAATTCATATTGTACCACGTGTTACTGGCGCGAAAAATGGTGGAATCCTTGGTTTTATAGCTGGCGCAGTTATGGTTGTCGTTGGAGCGTGGACTGGGCAATATTGGTTAGTTGGAATGGGGGTGGGAATGATGGTTGGTGGCGTCGCAATGATGATGACGAAAACCCCAAAAATGCCAGACGCAACTAATGATGACGGTAAAAAAAGCACCTCATTTTCAAATCTAGGGAATACCGCGGCGCAGGGGGCGCCTGTTCCATTGCCGTACGGAGAAATAATGGTTGGGTCTAGGGTTGAATCACAGGGGGTTGAAACGATGGATGTGGAGGAATAAATGGGGAAAAGTTCTGGGAAAACAAAAACGCCGCGGATTGAGGCGGATAATCTAGAATCCAAACAGCAATTATCTATTATTGATGTTATCGGAGAGGGACAAATTGAGGGCCCTGTCGGGGGGCTAAAAGGTGTTTTTTTAAATAAAACGCCAATCCAAGCGGACAATGGGACATATAATTTTAACGGCGTTGAAGTTGAGTGGACCGCAGGGACGCAGGCGCAATTGCCGTTATCTGGATTTGCGGAAACACAAAATGAAATTCCAGTTAGCTTAGAAGTGAAACAAAAAACACCTATAGTTAGAACTATTACCGACCCCTATGTTGACCGTGTGAGAGTAACAGTCGGTGTATCTGCACTATATAACCAGACTAACAGCGGTGATATAACAAGAGCCTCTGTTAGCATGGCAGTTCAAATCGGAACCGGCGCGGGATGGGTTACAAAAAAAATTGTTGAATTGAAAAATAAAAAAACACGCTCTCAATATTTAACATCTGTAATTTTAGATGATTTACCGCCGAAGCCGTTTAATATTCGCGTTATGCGTTTAGATCCTGATGGCTCCGATCTGCTGGTTAACAATACAATTTGGTCATCATATACCGAAATTTACGACACCAAACTATCATACCCAAACACTGCGCTAGTGGGGTTACGATTTGATTCGTCTCAATTCAATGGCGTACCAGCTAGAACATATCGGATTAGAGGCATTAGATGCAAAATTCCCGACAATTACGATCCCATATCCAGGACATATCACGGCATTTGGTTGGGCGAGTTTAAAACCGAATGGACAAATAATCCCGCGTGGATAGTTTACGATCTGATAACAAACACTCGCTATGGAATGGGATACCGATTCGGAAAATTTGCAATTGACAAATTTATGCTGTACTCGATTGCGCAATATTGCGATGAGCTAGTCGATGATGGTTTCGGTGGCAAAGAGCCGAGATTTACGTGCAATTGTTATATAACAGAACGCGCTCAGGCGTATGATTTACTAAACAATTTCTTTTCAATATTTCGAGCAATGCCGATATGGGACGGGACGCAACTCACCGCTATTATTGATAGACCTAGCGATACCGTCGCTATTTACACTAATGCAAATGTTATTGAGGGCAAATTTAGTTACTCATCATCGGCAATGAAAGACAGGCACACAGCGGTTCGAGTTAAATATATTGATCCAAATTACGGATGGGAACCAGTTACAGAATATGTTGCAGATGATGAGGCAATCAAGCGGTTTGGACTAAATGTGTTAGACGTTGAAGCGTTTGGTTGCACATCACGAGGTCAGGCGCACCGTACAGGAAAATGGATTATAACTACAGAAAAATATGAACGTCAAACAGTCACGTTTATTGTTGGACGAGAGGGATTGAGGCACTTACCAGGTGATGTGATTGAGATTTTAGATAATGAATATGTTATGTCACAAGCAGGCGGTAGAATTGTTTCCGTGGCTGATAATGTCGTCACATTAGATCGTAATGTGGAAATTGATGAAAACTCATATTTTACATATCAAGATGTTAATACAAAACTGATAAAAGTTAAGGTGTTATCTCAAAAATCTCCGAACATGCTAATTTTAGAGCACACTATAAATGCCGATCAATGGTCAACGTGGATTTTAACGAATGTTAATGTATCATCGCGACTATTTAAAGCCATTACTATCAGTGAAAACGACGACGGCACGTATTCTATAACAGCAATAGAGCACGAGCCTAAAAAAGAGGCAATTGTTGATAAAGGCGCTGTTTTTACCCCTAACAACGCGCAATCAATTAGCTGGGGAATCCCGCCAATTGACGATCTTTCAGTTTCAGTCACGCCTGATAGTGATGAGTATCAAGCCGTTCTGTCATGGACAACCCCAAGAACAATAAAACATCTGGAATTTCAGGTTACTATTTTGCGGAATGGTAAATTAGTATCACGTCAGACTGTGCCGGACATGAGCGTAACAATGAGCAATCTGGATGATGGTAAATACATGGCATCTGTGCGCGGGATATCGACAGAGGATGGCAGGCTGGGGGATGAATCTACAGTAACGTTTACTATTGCGCCACCGGAGACGCCAACTCAATTAGTTTTTGCAACATCTAGTAACACCGTGGCTATTAAACCTATTATGCCATCGAATGTTGGTTTGGGAACGGTTTTCGAATATTACAAGGGGGCAACGCTTGATGAGGTGAGGGCTATGGCTAATTACCTTGGCAGAACATCAAATAAGTTGATTGATGCTGATGTCCAAGCATCTACAACCTATTATTATGGTGTAATTGCGGTTAATGCCGCTGGGCGCTCGGGAATGTGCACTGGCTCGGCCACCACAGCAGATGATACGGTTGGCACCGCAGGAGGTATTTTTAGAATAAAAACTGCCGATGGGGTTTTCCCTGAAAATAATGATAATGCCACGCAACTTTTTCATGACGTGCTAGGCATGTGGCCATCACGAGATACAGTGCTAATAGTCTATGCCGAGGACGACAACAGGGATGTAACTAAAACAGAGGCAAAAATGTATGATGGTGCAAAATGGGTATCGCCGGCATTATTTTTGGATGGCAATTTGATTGCGACGGGTACAATTAGTGGCGATAGGTTAGTTGCATATACAGAGATCAAAGCGCCTATTATTCGAGGTGGCAGCATCAACATTAATGATCGATTTGTTGTTGAACCAGACGGCTCAGCTACCATCAAATATCTAAATGGAAACGCAGGTACAGTAATGAAGGATGGAACAATAAAAATCTTTGATGAAACAGGCGCTTTAGTCGTCCAAATCGGTAATCTGGAGGTTTAATGTCATTCGGTATTAAGGTTTTTACAAAAACAGGTCCGGCATATAATCTAGATGGAAATTGTACATCTATGTTTATTTCTGGGGCGTTAGGCTCATATGTCTATCCAAAAACAGGTCTGTATGTGCCCGAGGGTTATGATTATTATGCTCATCTTTCGCACGCCTGCGGTTTCGCAGATGAATTTGATGAAACAGATGCAAATGTTATTGTCGCATCGGCTGATCCGATAGCATATTTAGATGAACATCGGCAATTGTGTTTTAGAAATGGGAAAAATGCAATAGGGCAGACGGAGCATTTCCCATCTGATGTTAATCTTAACCCCAGACAACAACTTGTTTTATTAACATGGCCCAAGCCTGCACACGCAAATGGATATGGTATTTTGTTTAATGGTGTTAATTCTTTTTTTCAAATTAATCAAAATACTAACTTTAGCAATGTGATATGGAAGGGCGATGTTGAAATTACTAATAGGGGTTGGCGAATTCAAAATATAAACCCGTCGTTAACTCATCATAATTCGTTTATATTTTTTTATTGTGAAGATCCAACAATCTCGATTGGCAGAAGCTGGAAACTGGGCGATAGGGACGATATAATTTACATCCCGTATGATCATAATGGTGGCGTGAGCAACAAAACAATAAAAGCTAAAGCCGTAGTTTTTGGAGTTAGTCAAATCAAAACATCTCAATACGGGTTGAGAATATACAAAAATAAACGTGTTGTATATGATTCATGCAATGAGGTGTTAATAAATCCTGTTTTTGCTCGCTTTGATCAATATGAAGTTGGGCATATGAAATCAATACAAGGAATTAAGCGTCCGATGTTTGCACGTGTATGTGTTGGTGCTCAATATATTATACAGAGCAACGGCGGGTGGTTTTGCGATATAGGTTTACGATCAAACGGATATCAACTATCAACAACAGTACAAAAAACATTTAAAGCGTGGTGGTTAGAATCTGAATTACCGTTCTCGTCATTTGTTTCTGAGCAACCGGTTATGATTTTAGACGCTGAAAATTATTTCAAATTCTAATATAAGAAGCGTATCCATGAAAACCATTACAACCTAAAACTGAAAGGCACTGGCAGCATACGACAAAAATTGGATAACTTCCCTACAAAATTGGATGCTCTAATTGATGTCAAATGCGCGGATATTAACAAAGAGCATGAGCTAAAAAAATTATTAAAATTATAATTTAATTTATTCAATAAAACCGCTACATGAGCGGTTTTTTCATGTCTAAAATTTAAGGAAAATTATGGCAAAAATATCAGGAATTTTAACAGATGGTGCGGGTAAAATTATCAACAACTGTACTATCGAGTTATACGCAAAAAGAACAACAAACAAAGTTCTGGCTCAAACACAGGCATTCGAAGTTGCAGAAAACGGTAGTTACACAATGAACGTGCTACCTTGTGACTATGAAGTAAAACTAATTATAAATGGGTTTCCGCCGAAAAAGCTGGGCACTATTCAAGTATTTTCTGACTCAAAAGACGGTACATTAAATGATTTTTTATTAAATCCAGTTGAAAGCGAAATTACACCAGCGATACTACAACAGGTTGTTAATGCTCGCAATGCGGCAAAAAAATCAGCAGATGATGCTAAAAAATTCGCATCGACAATTGATACCGCAACATTAGTTAAAAAATCAGGCGATGAAATGACTGGAACATTGCGAATCAACGACGGAGATAAATCAGCAATACAATTACAAAACGCTGCTGGGCAAATCTGGCAACAGCGCACATTTGCGGACGGCAGTTTTTGTCTTGAGCGATATAATTCTGTTTTAAATCAGTGGATTAGGTTTTTGAGGTACGTAGAGCCTGAGAATTCATGGAAATTTGAAAATATTGATGATGTCACAATTAATAATAAGTCTGTGTTAAAAAGTGGTGATTATGGTGTTGGGGCTGTTGTTGGTGCGATAGCTGAAAATTTTGATGGTCATCTTGCAGGCGGTTTTTATCAATGTAGCACATCTGATTTCTCTGATTTGCAATTTGCGGGCGATAGTGCAGCGACACTATTAACGTATCCGAGCAATAGCAAATCGTGGAAAGTTGAGCAGTTATCAGTAGTTAGTAGTAAAACGCCGAAAATCTATTATCGTTGCGATACGCGAGATGGCAAACAGAAATGGTACGAAGCGATCACAACAGCGAATTCAACTGTAGATAGCAATGGTTTTCTGAAAAAAGCGTCGCCAATTTTGCGGTTGTTTGCGACTGAAAATATTGATGATGTTGATGATTTTAAAAAATCGGGCTGTAGTTTAGTGAATGATTTGGCCGCTGGCGTGACAGCTAAACGAATTGATATTGGTCATTACGAAATCAGCGGTAGTTTAGGTTTTGCAAAAGAGGGGTGGTATATAACGCTACCCGAGGACGCTAACGGCAATAAAAAATTTTTTGCTGAGTACTCAACTGATGAAAACAACATCATCACAGTTAAAACATACACACGAAAATTCGATTTTGAGAGCTGTCAAATCGTTGCTGGTGAGCCAATTGACATAACTGAGGGACGCTGGATAGACATTCGATTAGAAATGCCAGTTGTTGAGGTAATTGAGAATGAAGAGCCGATACCGAGCACACTAAATCCAGTCATTATTAACAATGATGAAAACTAACTAACAAA
>NZ_LZHN01000031.1:0-2990 GCF_001690435.1 Gilliamella sp. Nev3-1
CCGACAGAACCTTGACACCAGTGACCTGACCACTTACCCGAACAAACCGCATTAGTTAAATCCCTTACCTGTGGAAAACGATAACCTAAATGACTACACCAAGAGGCTTGATTAGAAGCGTCATTAGATCGAGATCCACGATTAACGAACCACTGCTTCAACTCAAACCCATACTTAACGACCACACTACCTTGACTATCTCTCCCCACTAACTCAAATGTTTGAGGCAAGGTTGGCTTGCTAAGTGGACTTGGGGAATCTGAGCTTTTTTGGTTATCACTTGCCCTAGGACCCGTTAGCGTAACGCGTATTACCTCTACTGAATGATTGGATATCCAATCATCGCTTGCATTTGGTAATGTCCTTGTTACAGTAGCTGTTATTCCCCCATGCGTAACAGAAGCCCAAGTCAACTGGCGACCTCCTCCTATGTCTAAATCAAAGTACAAGCCATCTGCACCTGTTGTCGGAAAATTTAATTCGTAAAATGTTGGATTAGTTGATTGAACTAGAAATCCTTTAGTTGGATTCCAAATATTAGGTGGACCAGCGTAATCACCTGTACCATAGGTTAGATTGGGTCTTACATAACAGATTTTAGGAGGTAAATTTGGGCTGATGTAGTACTCCACCGATTGACGGTGGAAATAATTTGTATCTGGTACACCGTACTGTGTTTTTAAAAATCCCGCTGTACTACTTAACATCACCTTATAAGGTGCTTTACAAATATCTAAAATATCATTACGACTAACAGCATTACCATTTTTATCGAAAAAATAAGCAGATAGATTTCCTTTTGCGGTTACGCCATTTACTCCCTGACCATCACCATCATCATCGCCCCAATAATGATAAGTGTTCACTATATCATTTAAACTGACTGAATCAACTGATGAGGGAATCAACATGTGAATATCGCTTAAAGTACTTCCTTTAGGTAAAGTTATTGGATTTGTTACGCTTGATGTATTGGTTGATGGAGTAACTATTGTTCCATCCGATAGAGTGATATTCAATAAATCCTCGGTTGTGATCACTTTAGTTTTACCACCATCAAATGTTAAATATGGTGCACTACCTTGTATAACATTACTAGTATGCACCGTTAATGCCTGCGAATTGGGCGAATACGACAATAACAACAATGGTCCTAATACCAACGGGATTTTTGTAAATAATTCTATGGATAATTTCGATGATAAAAATGAGGCAAGTGTAAAAACTCGTCTAACGTAGTTATTTGATAAATTTAAGACATAGGTTTGCCATGTCTGGTGTCTGGTGTCTGGTGTCTGGTGTCTGGTGTCTGGTGTCGATAAGTATACTGCATAACATCCTTCTTGTAAAGTAATATGTTGTTTTATTTTGCTTTTTTGATGATTTATAACCTATAAAATATAGCTAAATTAATTCTAATTTTTAAAATTATAATGTTTAAAAAAAATTTGGCGACATTTTTTACTAAAAATTTTGTAAAGATTTGTTAAGGAACTTGATTCTGTTTTTGGGTGTGCTTGTAAATACCCCAACGTAAATGCCGGTCTGTAATAGCATTCAACACCGAAACAATCACCGAATCATCCTGTAACTTAGCTTGATAATAGTAAGCACAACGGCTTAAGCCAACAATGGCACAACTCATAGCAATAGTAACCGAATGATTTTGTTGTAGTTGCTGTGCCCACGTTTTACGTGCCCCAGTTGGCACTAAAGCTTTTTTATAATTTCTTCCTGAAGCTGGGATTTTAAGCTCAGTTCGGCAAACATCTGCTTAAGCTTGCGGTTTTCAGCCTCCAGCTCCTTTAAGCGTTTGATATCCGACGTTTCCATTCCGCCGTATTTTTCTCGCCATTTATAGAAAGTTGAATTGCCCATACCCTATTTACGGCACAGTTCTTTAACAGGAATACCTGCTTTAGCTTCTTTTAAAATTGTCTCTTTTTAAGCGAAGTTCTTCCACCTAGCCATCGAGGAAAGCCTAGAATACTTGGTGTAAGTAAATTTTTAATACCCTCCTCTATTTAATAACACAAAAGCAATTTACTTAATTTTGGAAAATAACAATGAGTCTTTGAGAGTACGTTTAGACAAATAAACAAAAAACAAGCTTATTGATATAACTCCAATTCATATAGAGGAATAAAAAATGTATAAGTATTATGATCTAATACTAAATAAACTAAAAACCCATGATAAATCGTTACTTACACGTTATGGGAAGCTATATCCAGTCAGAATGAATTTTGCCTATCATAATGATGCCTATCAAAGGAAACACGGAGTAGATGCGTATATGGATATGTTGAACTTGTCTGATTTAACATTACTTTCTAACCATATTCTTAGCATTGTTTGGGTAATGGCTTTTGATGAGCAATATGGCTTTTATTTTCCTGCCATGTTGTATTTCGATTCAGAACAATATGCAAATTATAACGTTATTATGAAGTTAGTTACTGATTGTTGGAAAAATCAAACTGATGGAAATGGTATTAATGTTGAACAAGAACTAGCTAAGAACACTTTATCTGAATTAGCACAACTCTCGTGGGAAAAACAAAATCCTCTTCGTACCTTATATATTAACAACGTACATACTTTCGGCTAAACAGATTGATCGCTTATAACGATCAATAATATCCCAACTGATCGTTATAAACGATATGACAATACGTAATATTTTTCTAATAATAATGATAAGTTTTTGTTCAAAAATAATTTAAGGAGATGAAATGACTAAACATGATTGTGGCGAAGATCCGAATTTTACATCTCTATGCCCAGTGCTCGGTCATTTCTGCATTTAGTTCTGTTTCAATGATAAGTTTATTTAAAAAGCCAGTTAATTTACCTATTTTTTTGTACATTAGACTACGTTAAGACAGGCAAAAATACAGACTTATTTACAGGGTCCATAAATTATAAGGCTGACTATTAAAACCGAGTCTTTATGCTCAATATTGAATATAAAGACATTGTTATTATGA
>NZ_LZHN01000032.1:0-3225 GCF_001690435.1 Gilliamella sp. Nev3-1
GCATGGGTAATTCAACTTTCTATAAATGGCGTGATAAATACGGTGGTATGGAAATTTCAGACATCAAACGTTTAAAGGAGCTGGAGGCGGAAAACCGTAAACTTAAACAGATGTTTGCTGAGCTCAGTTTAAAATCTCAGCTTCAGGAAGAAATCATAAAAAAGCTTTAGTGCCAACAGGGGCACGTAAAACGTGGGCACAGCGACTACAACAAAATCATTCAGTTACTATTGCTATGAGTTGTGCCATTGTTGGTTTAAGCCGTTGTGCTTACTATTATCAAGCTAAGTTACAGGATGATTCGGTGATTGTTTCGGTGTTGAATGCTATCACAGACCGGCATTTACGCTGGGGCTTTCCTAAATGTTTTAATCGTATCAGAAAGCTCGGCTATCAATGGAATCATAAACGGGTATATCGGGTGTATTGTGAATTAAAGCTTAATCTCAGGGTAAAGCGTAAAAAACGCATTCCTCCACGATGCCCGGAAAGGTTATTAGCCCCCAATAAACAAGGTGAATGTTGGTCAATGGATTTTATGAGTGATAGTCGCTGTAATCAACGTCGCTTTAGGACATTCAATGTTATCGATGACTTTAATCGTAAGGCGTTAGGTATTGATATTGCAGTAAGCTTACTGGCAGGAAGGATTACCCGTTACTTAGATAAACTGGCCGAATATCATGGGTATCCATTAAAAATACGCGTCGATAATGGACCAGAATTTACAGGAAAAACCTTTATAAACTGGGCTAAATCACATGATATAGCCATTGATTATATCCAGCCCGGTAGCCCATATCAAAATGGCTATATTGAACGATTTAATCGTACCTATCGTACTGAAGTACTCGATTTATATCTTTTTAACAACTTAGCGCAAGCAAGGAGAATAACCGAAGAAGGGTTAACGATTTATAACACCGAAAGACCACATGAGGCATTAAATAACATGACACCGCTCGAATATAAAACATTAAAACAGGCAGCTTAATTTTCTACGTGAGTTGTGTACTAAGTTTGGGGTATTTACAGGGATAATCTAAACATTCTTTGTATCCCATTGTCTTTCCAATTAACTGACACTCAGAAATTAGAAAAATAGCAACAATATTTATGCTTACTTTTATATACTATAATAAATTTTAAAAAAACACGTTTACAAAATACTAGCGATTTACTTATACTTTCTATCTATTTAATAATAGAAAAGCTCGAATTAAAGTAAATATAAGTTGTAGAAAAGGATTTAGAACGTGCTAAGGAATAGTTGTTTGGTTGCCAGCCATAAATTATTGGTAAAAATAAAAGAAACATTAACTAATTTAAGCGTTTTTCACCTACAAATACTTTTCGACTTTTATTCTAAAACAACAAGATTGTTATCTTTTTCATTAACACCAATATTTATTGGCATTAGCTTGTTATTAACGACTTATGTTAATAGAGCAATCGCCTTAAGTTCAGAAGTTATTTATGTTGCCGAAACTACCAATGTGATTAATGGTACTGCGCCTTATTTAAGTTTCGATGGAGGGAAAACTAAAATATTAGGCGTTGATGATATTTTTTGGATGAGCTATCAAGTTGGTAATCAAACTTTTCGATATACACTCGATAATAATACTTCGTCACAACAGAATCCTATTTTGTTACCTGAATCGATTAAAACGTTTGCCGATATTAATTCGATTATCCCCAAAAATCATCCAATACCCGAGTGGGCAGAAGATAATGGGCAATAAATAGAATTTAATAGCCGTTATGATAGGCAATATTTTTTTGATGATGATGGCGATGAAATTCTGAGTGGTGCCGGTATGGTTTCGCTAAAAATATTTGATGAAGCAGATGATTATGGTAGTGATGATTTGGCCGAGTGGGGAGAGCGCAGTTATAAACGTAATGACCTTATTGATCCTTGTCGTTATAGCTATAGAATGGTTTTACTATCTAGCATTTCTTCAGTTTTGAGTAAGTCTGGTGTGCCATCTAGAAGATCATTTGGAGCAACTGTCACGGAAGATGAGTGGAATGAGGATCCATGGGCATTTGAGGATCGATTGGTTTTACATATTAAGCCTGCTGTTTCCAATCCTTATGCATGTTGGGCATATCCACTTACTCAACCAACCCCACACAGTGAGCATATAGGTAATGAATGGGTAGCGTCCGATTTGTATAGGGAGTCAGGGGCAAAAAAGGATATCAACTTCAAAATATTAATAGCCCTTCAGCTAATTTTCCAACCACGGCAGGCGATTCATTTCCGTTTAATTTAACAATCGCAGGGTCTTTTCCTCATGAACTAAGCTACAGTAAGCAGCCTAAAGATTCAATCTGTACCTGAATTAACCAATGTTAAAAATGTTGAGCTAAATTGGCATCAAGGATACCCTACTGGTAAAGAAGGGTTCTCTAAGGTACAACTTGGAGGAGGAATCATTCCAGAATGGGGCTCTGATGTTTTTAGGCTAGATCGTCATATTTATAGAAAATTTTGGTCGAATAATCGCCATAAGAATGATAACTACTACTTAGTTGATGCTTATGGATTGATATTTTCAGAACCAATAACAGAACAAATTGGCTATGCACTTTGTATTTCACCGTAATCTTTAAACGGCAGCCGCACAGCAACAACAACGAGTGATTTAACACAGATAGAGTAATATTTTGTAGATAGAAAGGTAATATTAAAATGATTTATTTTGGTTTAGGAGCGACGTTATGATATATGTAGTAACAGAAACAACTAATTAATGCGTAAGAGCAACTAACCATAAAATAATTTTTATTTATATCGTAGTGCCAATATGTAATGATAATTCAAATCTAGGATTTAAAGATTTAGCTTGTGATGTATTGTTCAATATTGCATTGTTTAGGCATGGTTACCGCTGTAAAAAACGTTCAGAAAACCTATTGATTTTATTGAGGTTTTTTGGTGGAATTAACCGCCGTGTAGGCGGTTAATTATTGATGCTTCACAATAAAACAGCAGTGGATTTGCTTGTTACGTTTAAAATCAAGCGAAAGCGTTTTATTGGTAATTTCTTGATAGGTAAGTCCTAGATTTTGCATACCACTGCTATCCATCTTAAAACCACGTTTATTATTCGAAAAGAGGATAGTGCCATTAGGTTTTAGCAAGCGTTTTAGATCCGCCATTAATTTTAGGTGATCTCGTTGCACATCAAAGGTATTATTCATACGTTTGGAATT
>NZ_LZHN01000033.1:0-4644 GCF_001690435.1 Gilliamella sp. Nev3-1
AAGAGCTTAGTAAAAAAGTGAAAGCGATATTTAACGATAACTATCAAGCCTATGGAACAAGGCGACTACAAGCAGAGCTTAGGGAGAAAAGCATACTATTATCCCGTCGCCGAATTGGTCGAATCATGCAAGAAACCGGATTAGTATCAAAATATACCTGTAAAAAATATCGTGCTAATACAGAACAAAGCAACGAATCAACAGTAAGTAATCAACTTAATCGTGAGTTTACCGTAGGCCAACAACGAAAAGTGTTAGTGACTGATTTAACTTATGTGAGAGTAAAACAACAATGGCATTACCTTTGTGTGATTATTGATGTAAGCAATCGAGAAATCGTGGGACGAAGTGCTGGAAAACATAAAAATGCTCAACTGGTTATGGATGCTATCAGCCAAATCCCTATTAACTTAAATTCAGTTGAGTTATTTCATTCAGATAGAGGAAAAGAATTTGATAATCATCTACTTGATGAATGTTTAAAGGAATTTGGCATTGAGCGTTCATTAAGCCATAAGGGATGCCCTTATGATAATGCTGTTGCTGAAGCAACATTTAAAGCGGTGAAAACTGAATTTGTGTCAAACACGATTTTTGATTCACTTGAACAACTCAGGTTGCAATTTAATCACTATGTGGATTGGTTTAATTACAACAGGCTTCATTCGTCTTTAAATTACCAGTCACCCATTGAATATAAAATGAATCTATGACCTTATCTTTTTGGTACTAAAAAGTGTGGACATACCAGACAAAGGGCTTGAAAAAGAGAGCGTTACCAGTTTTGATATTAGGTGTCAAATCTACAATCAAAACAACAAGAGGTAACGCTCATGCTTCATACTAACAATCAAATCATAAAACATGAAGTAAGCTTATTAAATTTAGCTAAAGAACTTCAGAACGTGTCTAGAGCTTGTAAAGTGATGGGAGTATCAAGAGATACGTTTTATCGTTATTGTAGTGGTCAAGTATTTTTAAACACCAATTTAGGTTGTTTTGCAATAGCTGGTGGTAAACCGGCGTTAAAACTATGTGGTCGTCTT
Organism: Gilliamella sp. Nev3-1; assembly: GCF_001690435.1. Taxonomy (NCBI): domain Bacteria; kingdom Pseudomonadati; phylum Pseudomonadota; class Gammaproteobacteria; order Orbales; family Orbaceae; genus Gilliamella; species Gilliamella sp. Nev3-1. The sequence continues at coordinate 1,047 of NZ_LZHN01000033.1, forward strand.
TGGTTATAATAACCGAATAAGTAACAGAACATGTCTGACTTAGCTTTAGCTAAACTACGATAACCGGCCTTGGGGATCCATTTACTTTTCAAACTACGGAACAAGCATTCAGTAGGCGCATTGTCCCAACAATTACCACGACGGCTAACACTGTGCACTATTCCATAACGACTAAGGCAATGCCTGAATGCAGCTGATAAATACTGGCAACCTTGGTCAGAATGGAACATTAAAGCTTTTGGTTTACCTCGTAAAGGCCAAGCCATGTCTAATGCACTAATTACTAATTGACTATCGGCTTTATCTGATACGCTATAACCTACTACCCGTCGAACGTACAAATCGGCGACTATCGCCAAATAAATCCATCTGCTACCCGCCCAAATATAAGTGATATCACTTGTCCATACCTGATTTGGGCTAGTGGGGTTAGAGTTCCGTGATAGCTTATTGAGCAGTTCAAGTTGTTCCTCGATTGCACGATTAAATTGCCTTACTTTGGGTTTCTTACTGTATAATTTTGCCTCTTTCATTAATTCTCTCACCTTATAACGACCCATCTTGATACCTTGCTGGTTCAGTTTTGTGGTTATCGTTCGACTGCCTACTGAGTCTCTACTTTGTTTGAAGAGGATTTCAACCTGTTGCCGGCGTTGTTGCCTGATTTTGTTTTCCGGGCGCAAACGAGAGTTATAAAATGCTGTTCGAGATACTGCAAATAATGCGCAGACAATATTTATGGGGTATTGCTCGCTTAACTGATGGCTCAACGCATATTTTTGTCTTCTTCCGACATTAAGAGAGCGGTAGCCTTTTTTAGTATTTCTTTTTCCAATTCAAGTCGTTTTATCTTTTTCTCCATGGTTTGAATTATTTGTTGTTCTCGGGTTAGCGCTTTTGATGCGGGCGTATAGCCTTCAAGTGCTAACTTTAACTGAGCAAACCACGGCGACGCATTGCTGTTTCACTTACCCCATTGCACTGCAAGCTTCCTGTACGCTGTACCCTTGCTCAACTACCAGTGCCGCTGCATCTCGTTTAAATTCTACTGTAAATTTTTGTCGGTTTGTTGTCATTATTCACCTCATTTTGATGATATTAGTTTACCACCTAATTGAGTGTCTTGAATTATTAAACCACTACAGTGTCGGTCGGGTTTATCAACAGACTTTTGTTGATACTTATTCTAAAATTGTGCATTGTAAATTGTATGTGACCAAAACGCCAATTACAGCAGCCGATTTACTCAATGACAAGGTCTTACCATTTTATAATGCCCATCATTTGCCAATGCTTCGAATATTAACCGATAGAGGAACGGAGTTTTGTGGCAGTATTGAAAAGCATGATTATCAACTTTATCTGGCGATTAATGATATTGATCATACTAAGACAAAAGCTATGTCGCCACAAACGAATGGGATCTGCGAGCGTTTTCATAAAACTATTTTACATGAGTTTTATATGGTGACATTCCGTAAAAAGCGCTATTCAGATTTAGAAACACGCCAAACAGATCTGGACAATTGGCTGCATTATTACAATAATGAACGAACTCATCAGGGAAAAATGTGCTGTGGTCGGACACCAATGGAAACATTGCTTGATGGAAAACGGATCTGGGAAGAAAAAAATCTGAACCAGATTTAACCTGACAGACACCCAATAAAAACGGGTAACTGTCAGATTAGGTTTGAGCTAGTACAAATCTAAATAGTACAACAAATAACTTCACCTTAATTACAGTGAACTTTAATTGCTAATCCACCACGAGATGTTTCTCGATATTTTGCATTCATATCTTTTCCCGTTTCGTACATTGTTTCAATAACCTTATCAAGCGAAACTTTAGCAGCAGTTGTACGCCTTAGTGCCATACGAGTTGCATTTATCGATTTAACCGCAGCAATTGCGTTCCTCTCAATACAAGGTACCTGTACTTGTCCATCAACTGGATCGCAAGTTAAACCTAAATTATGCTCCATCGCAATTTCAGCGGCCATACACACTTGCTCTGGGTTACCGCCTAATAACTCAGCCAAACCTGCCGCAGCCATTGAGCAGGCAACACCTACCTCTCCCTGACAACCCACTTCTGCTCCTGAAATAGAAGCGTTTTGTTGATATAACAAACCAATTGCGCCACAAGTTAAAAAGAATTTGGCATAAATATCAGGTGTTACAGGATCAATAAACTTATTATAATAAGCAAGTACTGCGGGAATAATACCGCAAGCACCATTAGTCGGCGCAGTTACAACTCGTCCACCGGCTGCATTTTCTTCACTTACTGCAAATGCAAACATATTAATCCAATCAATAATAATCATAGGATCATTATCATTTTTACTCGTTAACAATTGCCGATAAAGTGCATAAGCACGGCGGGGAACTTTTAAAGCCCCAGGCAGTAATCCCTCTGTTTTCATACCTTTTTGGATGCAATCGAGCATGGTTTTCCCAACGCGGGAAAAATAACTTTCAATTTCATCATAAGAATGAAGCGTTAATTCATTTTTTATCATAATACTAGAAATAGACAATGAATTGTCTTCGCAATGTTGGAGTAATTGCACTGCTGATGAAAAAGGATATGGGTAGTTTACGGCGCTTTGCGCTTGTTGACCAAATAATTCTTCTTCCACAATTTGCCCGCCACCCACTGAGTAGTAAGTTTTCTGTGCAATTAATTTATCATTTTGATAAGCTGTTAGCGTCATTCCATTTTCGTGAAGTGGTAAAAAATTAGAATGAAAAATAATGCTATCGAAAGAAAAACCGATCTCATAATTTCCCTTATAAATCGGCAAGCTCTGGGTACAGTTCATTTGTTCAATAAAAATTGGAATTTCATCAATATTCACTGTATCTGGCTTTTCACCAGAAAGCCCCATAATAATAGCGATATCCGTATGATGCCCTTTGCCAGTAAGTGACAGGGAACCATAGACATCAGCAACCACTTTAGTAACCAATGACATTTTTCCATCACTAATAAGTTGATCAATAAAAACCTTACTAGCTCGCATCGGCCCAACAGTATGTGAACTAGAGGGACCAATACCAATTTTAAATATATCGAAAACTGAGTTCATTTTGTTCCTTTAAACAGCTATCGTTTATTCTTACATTAGGTAGGTAAAAAATATTAACAATAAGATGGTATATTATGGTGTTAACAATAATATAATCAAGTGTTGAAAAAGCCTGAAATTTCATCATCGCTTAAATCCATTAAGTGATATTTAGCAATTTTTATTGGATAGCAGAGTACCATACAAACCAATAAAAATCTGATAAAATATACATTTTTATTTTCATTGTTATTAATTCCATATGCATTTTTTATTAGATTTTACTTATGAATAATAAAGTACAGGTAATGCCTGATTTAAAATCCTTAATGTACAGTTCTCCTCTAGTAAATCGCTCAAAAGAAATATAATCAGGTTTTTTCTTCAAATAAACTTTTCGCATCAGGCCATTGCCAACTATATAACTATTCTCTACTTTGATATAAATACTATTATTGATATAAATACTATTATTTTCATATGGGATCATTTGCCTACAAATAGAACAGTCTTTACCATAATGA
>NZ_LZHN01000034.1:0-28278 GCF_001690435.1 Gilliamella sp. Nev3-1
TGTATTTTCATCTTTTCTAATATTTTTTCTAAATTCATCTAGTCCTAGTGCTTTCGGATCAAAATCATCAATATACATTAATGTCGCTATGCCGGTTTTATTATTTACTTCTCTTAGCCATTCACAAAAATTATCAAATATAATATCGTCACATTCCTCTTGTAATAAAAATCCACCATCCGTATGTGAGTCATATAATTGGTCTAAAGCACAAATAAATTCATCTTTATTTTTAATGAGCCAACTCATAGGTAGTTTAGTCATAATACCTATTAGCTTTAGTTCATCATCATAATGCAAAAGGGATGGTTTATTTTTCAAAAAATTGTATAGCATATTCTCGTTCATAAATTAATATCCTGATCCATCTAATGGAATATGAGCTGCATTTCTATCACGTTTAAATTCTCTCCATTATTGTTTAGAGCTTACTTATCTGTATTTTCATCTTTTCTAATATTTTTTCTAAATTCATCTAGTCCTAGTGCTTTCGGATCAAAATCATCAATATACATTAATGTCGCTATGCCGGTTTTATTATTTACTTCTCTTAGCCATTCACAAAAATTATCAAATATAATATCGTCACATTCCTCTTGTAATAAAAATCCACCATCCGTATGTGAGTCATATAATTGGTCTAAAGCACAAATAAATTCATCTTTATTTTTAATGAGCCAACTCATAGGTAGTTTAGTCATAATACCTATTAGCTTTAGTTCATCATCATAATGCAAAAGGGATGGTTTATTTTTCAAAAAATTGTATAGCATATTCTCGTTCATAAATTAATATCCTGATCCATCTAATGGAATATGAGCTGCATTTCTATCACGTTTAAATTCTCTCCATTATTGTTTAGAGCTTACTTATCTGTATTTTCATCTTTTCTAATATTTTTTCTAAATTCATCTAGTCCTAGTGCTTTCGGATCAAAATCATCAATATACATTAATGTCGCTATGCCGGTTTTATTATTTACTTCTCTTAGCCATTCACAAAAATTATCAAATATAATATCGTCACATTCCTCTTGTAATAAAAATCCACCATCCGTATGTGAGTCATATAATTGGTCTAAAGCACAAATAAATTCATCTTTATTTTTAATGAGCCAACTCATAGGTAGTTTAGTCATAATACCTATTAGCTTTAGTTCATCATCATAATGCAAAAGGGATGGTTTATTTTTCAAAAAATTGTATAGCATATTCTCGTTCATAAATTAATATCCTGATCCATCTAATGGAATATGAGCTGCATTTCTATCACGTTTAAATTCTCTCCATTATTGTTTAGAGCTTACTTATCTGTATTTTCATCTTTTCTAATATTTTTTCTAAATTCATCTAGTCCTAGTGCTTTCGGATCAAAATCATCAATATACATTAATGTCGCTATGCCGGTTTTATTATTTACTTCTCTTAGCCATTCACAAAAATTATCAAATATAATATCGTCACATTCCTCTTGTAATAAAAATCCACTACCTATCGTATGTGAGTCAGATAAATGCATTAAAGCATCAATAAATTCATCTTTATTTTTAATGAGCCAACTCATAGGTAGTTTAGTCATAATATCCATTAACTTTAGTTCATCATCATAATCTAAATAGGTTGGTTTTGTAAATATCCCAAACTTAGTACACAACTCACGTAGAAAATCATGCTGCTTGTTTTAGTGTTTTATACTCAATCGGTGTCATGTTATTTAATGCCTCATGCGGTCTTTCGGTGTTATAAATCGTTAACCATTCTTCAGTTATTCTCCTTGCTTGCGCTAAGTTGTTAAAAAGATATAAATCGAGTACTTCAGTACGATAGGTACGATTAAATCGTTCAATATAGCCATTTTGATAAGGGCTACCGGGCTAGATATAATCAATGGTTATATCATGTGATTTAGCCCAGTTTATAAAGGTTTTTCCTGTAAATTCAGGTCCATTATCTACCCGTATTTTTAATAAATAACTATGATACTCCACCAATTTATCCAAATAACGAGTCACTCTACCTGCGGGTAAACTCACGCTGTAAATACCCCAAACTTAGTACACAACTCACGTAGAAAATTAAGCAGCCTGTTTTAGTGTTTTATACTCAATCGGTGTCATGTTATTTAACGCCTCATGCGGTCTTTCGGTGTTATAAATGGTTAGCCATTCTTCGGTTATCTTTCTTACTTGTTCTAGGTTATTAAATAGATATAAATCGAGTACTTCAGTGCGATAATTACAGCTACTGTCACTCATAAAATCCATTGACCAACATTCACCTTGTTTATTGGGGACTAATAACCTTTCCGGGCATCGTGGAGGAATGCGTTTTTTACGCTTTGCCTTGAGATTAAGCTTTAATTCACAATACACCCGATATACTCGTTTATGATTCCATTGATAGCAGAGCTTTCTGATTCGATTAAAACACTTAGGAAAGCCCCAACGTAAATGCCTATCTGTGATAGCATTCAACACCGAAACAATCACCGAATCATCCTGTAACTTAGATTGATAATAGTAAGCACAACGGCTTAAACCAACAATAGCACAACTCATTGCAATAGTAACTGAATGATTTTGTTGTAGTTGCTGTGCCCACGTTTTACGTGCCTTGGTGGGCACTAAAGCTTTTTTATAATTTCTTCCTGAAGCTGTGATTTTAAGCTCAGTTCGGCAAACATCTGCTTAAGCTTGCGGTTTTCCGCTTCGAGTTCTTTTAGACGTTTGATGTCTGAAGTTTCCATACCGCCATATTTTTCCCGCCATTTATAGAAAGTTGAATTACCCATGCCATATTTACGGCACAGTTCTTTAACGGGAATACCCGCTTCAGCTTCTTTTAAAATAGCGACGATTTGATGTTCAGTCATTTTTTTCATAATTAAATCCTCTTTTACTTTTATCATAGAGAATTTTCTACTTTTTGCTGTACTATTTTAGGGGGTAGTTACACAAACAGACCCTAGAAAAGTAATAAAAGATATTAAGGATAAAGTAAAATGAAAATAAAAATAGAAAGCCATTATGTAGATATATTTGGAATTTATTGGGCCAAATCATTAAATACAAATACAATTGGTACATATTTATGTGCCTTACCTTTAGGGAACGGCGGCATGACTGTATTTTGTATTGATCATGAAAATAAAAATAACAAAAATAATATTGAAATAATTGATTCTAAAATAAATTGGTCATCGATTTATTATCATAATAGTAATATACAAGGAATTTACCATCATTCTTTAATAGAAGAAAACTTACTGGATGATATTTTAGAATATGATAAAGATGCATACGAACGCTTTCTTGAAATCATTAAAGAAGAAGGATTAGTTGATTCTGAATTTTATTAAAAAAAATGTTTTTTCTTAATAAATGGGGAATTTCACTTTTTTATCCTTAAGGTTGTATAGCAAGATCTAAAATTTGAAATGGTATTATCCAATGGGGAAAAAGTGTGGGTGCATGGTAATGCAACAGAACATATGGCTGAATATGCTCAGCATAAAGTAGCTAACTAAGAAGTTTACAATCTGCAACGAAAAATGGTATAGCATATAATAAATTAATTACAATTGAGGGATGGGAATTAAAAATAATGCAATCTCGTAGGATAGGAGAACTGCCTGCATTAATTCATACAAGATCAATTGAATAAGGATAAAATCATGAGTATAAACATAGAAAAACCGATGAAAATTTCTTTTGATGAAGTTGAATTTGATGAACATGTACCTTCTATTAAATTTATTTTTATAGCAAATATAGAGCAATTTTCGAACTCTCTTAACTATAGTGGTGAAATATGGATTAGTTGTTTAATTTGGGATAATTTTGTTAACGATCTGGTTACATTAAAAAAAACAGCTACTTTGTATGATATGAATGAAATGTTTTCTATAAAAATAGAAAAAGATGAAAAAAACATTAAATATTCATGGTCTGTGACTCGTCAGGGAATATTTAAGGATATTGTGCAGTCAAGTTATCAAACCATTATTTCAGAAGATACATTGAATTATGTTAAATCACAATTTACCAATTATCCTAAGTGGTGGTAATTATAAAATCCCCGTTTTAAAACAGCGAGGATTTTCCTTATTTACTCTGTAATTTTATCACCTATTAAAAAATCAAATAAAATCAATATTTTTTCTGAACAATTATTATAAAAATAACACAATAACCTTTTAGTATATCCAAAAGTTATTTTTTACTATACTAGTACGACGAATACGACAATGTTAATTGAGAAAGAGTTTGAAATCATTTATTTGATGAATGTTTAAAGGAATTTAGCATTCAGCGGTCATTAAGTCATAAGGGATGACCCTATGATAATGCGATTGCTGATGCGACATTTAAAGTGGTGAAGACTAAATTTGTGTCAAAAAAGTATGGACACACCATTTGCGCTAAAATCAGCTTATATGACAAATAGTCTAAAACATAACAATACATAATTAATCTCATTTTTTTGACAATAAATTATCATTATTAAATAATTAGTTAGAATTTTATGCTTAAATCTTATTGGTTATTAGCGTAGTTAAAATTTCACTTTGCAAGTAAATAATCTAAAAAATAATACTATAACATTTTCATTTATTTAGATATTTTGTAAATGATAGTGCTTGCTATTACGTTTATTTTGATTAGAATTTCTTCAATTTTTAATTGATAAGGCGTGAGTGTAATGAGCATTAGTAAATCAATCATTTTAATCACTCAATTTATTGGTATTACATTTTATCCTCCTTTTTGGGGGATTTTTTTTACCTATTCCATACAATTATTTCACTCCTATTTAAAGCAATTGAATTATAGAGGCTAATTATGATTGAGCATAAAAAAATGTTGTTAACCACAAGAGACCAAAGTTTAAAAGCCTATTTAATGAATAAAATTAAACAAAATGGCGGATGGGTTAATGCTCATATGCATGCCGATCGTGCTTTTACTATTTCAGTTGATAGTTTTGATGTCTATCAAAAACAGACCTTAATTGAAAAATGGGATACATTAGATAAAGTCAAAGCATCAATGAGCGAAGATGATTACTATCGCCATTTTAGTATGGCGGTTGAACGGATGATTGAGCAAGGGGTGAGTGCAATGGGATCATTTGTTGATATTGACCCTATTGCTCAAGAACGGGCAATTAAAGGGGCGTTAAGAGCACGCGAAACCTATAAAAATGACATCACCATAAAATTAGTCAATCAAACACTTAAAGGCGTTATCGATAAAGAGGCTCGTTATTGGTTCGATAAAGGCGCTGATTTAGTTGATATTATTGGCGGTTTACCTCGTCGTGATGAACGCGATCATGGTGAAGGAATGGGACTGAAACATCTTGATGTGTTAATGCAAACGGGTAAATCATTAGGCAAAATGGTGCACGTACATGTTGACCAGTTTAATTCTCAAGATGAGATCGAAACGGAACAACTTACCGATAAAACCCTTGAACATGGTATGCATGGTCGCGTTGTTGCCATTCATAGTATTTCGATCACAGCCCACAGTTTAGAATATCGCCAAAAACTCTATAAAAAAATGAAAGAAGCAAAAATGATGGTCATTGCCTGCCCATTTGCTTGGATCGATAGCCCACGCCGTGAAGAACAAGGCCCTACTCGTAACTCACTCACCCCAGTTGATGAACTTGCCACAGCAGGTATTCCTGTTGCAATCGGTACAGATAACGTCAGCGATTATATGTTGCCATTTTCAACGGGGAATATGTGGGAAGAGCTTAAGCTGTTAGTAACAGGATGCCGCTATACTGATTTAGATAATGTGATTAATGTGGCAACAAAAAATGGGCGAATGGTGCTTGGGCTTGAGTAATTCAATTAAAAGTCCTACAAATAATCTGGCAAGATCTCATTTTTAATTTGCTATTTTAACCATTATGTTGTTCATCGAGTGTGGCAAAAAGTAGATCACTCTACTTTTTGCCACACTTTGAAATATACACACTGCGTTAACTATAGATATGAAAGATCTCTAATAATGTCTTCTAGCCTTAATTTTACTTCGTTTAATTGTTGTTTTTGAGCTAGTTCAAGCAATCTTTCTCTACTTTGTAAAGTGCCTTCACTGTAATTATGTAAATTTGATGGCACGTTACCAGAATAAATATAATCATATTTTGCAGATGTCTGCTCAATATTAAAAGATCGGCTGTAACTATACGCACCATGAGCTTCAATTTCAGTAGTCAATGTTAATTTATTGCTGTGGGTCACCGTTTGTAAATTATATTGCTGATCTTTGTAGGTTTTGACTTGATTTTTATTACCGTTATCGTCAACCATTTCAATAAATTTATCAAATACTTTTTCAGTTTTAGTTTGATTGTTAACTGATTGTCCAAGGTCTGAAAATTCAACATTACTTTTTATACGCATGATAACATCAGCTTCACTCGGATTGTAAATAACAAATTGAATAAAATCTTTATGTAAAATATCTCTTACATAAGAGCGTAATTCTGTAGAATTATAATAAACTCTAACTATTCCTTTGTTTGTATATTTGTCAGATTGAAAAGTTGCATCACGATAAGCTCCGTATTGTCTGTAAGCTGAAGCTGCCCAGGCATAGTATTTGGCTACTTCGCGAAATTCGTAACGGTGCGTTGCGGTATTTGCAAGTTGTTGTGCCTGCTGGTAATATTTTTCTGCTTCTTGTGCACAGTGTTTTCGATCATTATCGACAGCAAGCTTGCCACTATCTTTGTATTTCCCGAGCGGTTGGTATACCTCTGAAGCATTATTAAATGCCTCTGCTGCAGCTTTATAGTTACCTTGCTGCTCTAACATTTTGCCTTGATTATAATAATCTTTAGCTGCAAGTTGCATATATTTTGTTTTTGCATTTTTGTATAAGCTTTCAATATTTTTATAGTTATATTGCTCAAATCCTTTTTGATATAAATCAGCTCTTTTTCTGTAACTTTCGCTGTCTGTTCCAGTTATAGAGTTACCATAATCATAATATTGTTTAGCAATTGTTTCTTCTAACTTTTTGATATCGTATTTATCATTAAAAAAGCTGACAGTTTGGCTATAAAAACGATCGCTCAACATCATTTTCATTTTAAGTAAGCTTTGATAAGCGTCAATACGATGTTGATAATCTGTATTTGCTGTGTGAGCCAAATCCGCCTCATAATGAGCCATAACATTACTTACTATAGTGCGTAACTTTTCAGCTCTACCTTTATCAAATTTCGCTTGCCCTTTTTCATCAATACTGGCAGTTAATAAACTGATACTTTCCAAATACTTTCCTTCTTTATATGCTTGATCAGCCGTTCGAGCATGACAAGCAGATAAAAGAAAAAGAAAAAAAATTGTTATGGCTATCCGCATAATATTTCCTTTAAATAGATTTAATTAAATTATCAATTCATTGCAGGTAAAATCATTTTATTATTTTTAACTAATTGATCTGCGACTAATTAGTGCAAATTAGTGTATAAAAAATTTTAAACAATTTATTAACTATTTTTGCTAAAAAAGCGAACAAAAATAGTCTCTATTCAAAAAATATCAATATATTTATTTTTAGAGAATATAAAAGGTAAGATAAAGTGATCAGACAATACTCTCAATAAAATGAACTTTATTGAGAGTTATAACATGCTATTTTCTAGTTGGCTTTTTAGCTGTCGCTTGACGAGGCACGTGGGATGCTCTAGACAAATTGGTCAATTTAACCCGCTTAGGTCTTATTATACGTTTGTCTGACGATGATCCTGTTGTAAAGCTTTTGGTTTCTGGCGGTAATCCAACAAGTTCACGTAGATAATTCACAGAGTCGATACCTAATTCCATCCACGTTCCACGTGACAGCCCTTTAGGTAAAGTGATATTGCCATAACGAATACGCAGCAATCGGCTAACTTGTACTTCAATAGCTTCCCACATTCTGCGAACTTCTCGATTGCGACCTTCAGTGATAACCACATTAAACCATTGGTTAAGTCCATCACCACCTTGTGCTTTAATTGATTGAAATGAAGCTGGACCATCTTCGAGTTGTACCCCTTTACGAAGTTGGTTAATCTGTTGATCAGTCACATTACCAAATACACGAACGGCATACTCACGCTCAATTTCATGCCGTGGATGCATTAACCGATTAGCCAGTTCACCATCAGTGGTAAATAATAGTAAGCCAGAAGTATTGATATCAAGTCTACCAATATTAATCCAGCGAGCATTTTTTAAGCGAGGCAACCGTTCAAAAACCGTTGCTCGCCCCTGTGGATCGTTACGTGAACAGATTTCACCTTCTGGTTTATAATAAGCAAGGACTCGGCAAACTTCTTTTTCTTTACTTCTAAGCTGAACTAGATACCCATTAATACGTATTTTAGGATTAGCATTAACATCAACGCGATCGCCTAACGTAGCAATTTTACCATCCACACTGATTTTACCTGCTGCAATCATTGCCTCAATTTCACGGCGCGATCCATTTCCTAAATTAGCTAATACCTTTTGTAGTTTTTCAGTATTATCAGGTGGCAAATTTTTACGAGCTACGCTTGCTGGGCAAAACGCTTTCGTTTTTTTATTGGATTGATTATCTTTTTCATTAATTTTATTATTTTTTTTACTAACTTGTGAAAATGTAGATCTGCTATGTTTCATATTATCCTCGCTGTTACCTTCTCAGGTATCATTTTATCTATTCACACTATTGTCGAAATATCAGCAATAAAAATGGTTGCTTATTCAAATGGTTTAGTGTCACCACTTCCTTTACGAATAATTTCGGGATAGTCATTAGTTAAGTCAATTACGCTGGTTGGTTGCTGGCTAATATAACCGCCATGTACAATTGCATCGAGCTGATGGCCTATTTTATCTTCTATCTCGTCGGGATCTGATTGTGCCTGATCATCATTAGGTAAAATCAGCGTGGTGGTCATTAATGGCTGTCCTAATAATTCAAGTAGTGCTAAATCAATTTTATCATCTGGAATTCGTAATCCTATTGTTTTACGCTTTTCATTCAATAATCGGCGTGGTACTTCTTTGCTAGCTTGTAAAATAAAGACATATTTTCCTGGTGTATTATTTTTTAATAACCGAAAAGTGGTATTATCCACATAAGCATAACAAGACAGTTCAGAAAGGCCACTGCACATTAACGTAAAATGATGACGCTTATCAAGTTGGCGGATTTGACAAATACGATCAACACCTTGTTTATTATCAAGCAAGCACCCTAGTGAATAACCTGAATCGGTTGGAAAAGCGATAACACCACCATCATTTAATATATTAACAACTTGCTCTAATAGTCGTTTTTGGGGGTTATCAGGGTGAATATAAAAAGTTTGGCTCATAATTGTTCTATATCAATATAATTTTAATGTTGAAGATCATACCATCAAGTATTTGATGGAACGTAAATATCATACCTTTTTAACCCGTTATTATTAGCGTTGCCAATTATGCCAAATCGGTGTAACGCTATCAGGCAATGGTGTTGTTTTACCTAAATCTAAATAGGTATCAACGCCATGAAAATCCGAACCTTGTGATGCCAACAGGTCAAATTCATTGGCTAATTTAGCTAATCGAGTTAAATCATCTTGCGTTTGCCGGCTTTGCGAAACTTCAATTGCCACACCACCACAAACTTTAAACTCACTGACTAATAGCTTCAATTTAGTTAAGGTTAGATCGTAACGACTTGGGTGAGCAAGTACCGCTTGTCCACCTGCGGCTCGAATAGCATTAACCGCATCAGCAATGCAACACCATGTTGCTGGCACATAAGCATACCCTCCTTTGCCTAAATACTTTTTAAATGCTCTTTTGATATCCTTAACATAACCGTTAGCAACTAAAAATCTTGCAAAATGGGCACGTGAAACAATATCACCTTTAGCAAAGTGTTGTGCTTGTTGATAAGCATTTTCTATACTGACTTTAGCTAGTTTATCACTTATGGCTAACGCTCGATTAATGCGTCCTTGTTCTTGTGAAGATAGCAATGCCAATAACTGTGGATTTTCAATATCAATATTCAGCCCTACAATATGAATTTCGCTGTTTTTCCACGCTGTTGATATTTCAACGCCACACACTAATTTAACGGGTAAATTTTCATTAGCTATCACTTTTTGCGCTTCAGGTAAACCTTTAACGGTATCATGATCAGTAATAGCCAAAAGAGCGATTTGATTATCCACCGCTCTTTTGATAAGTTGGCTTGGCGTTAAAACACCATCTGATGCAGTGGTATGAGAATGTAAATCAACAATCACTTTTTTCTCGAAAATTATTTTGAAACGTGTAATATACCACACAATTTGCATGACCACGAAAAGGTATATTATGAAAGATCAAATTATTCTTGCTCAGCAAGATACTAACGCTATTATTGAAGAACTATTAGAAGATGGTAGCGATCCTCATGCGCTTTATATTATTGAACACCATGTTTCATCGCAAGATTTTGATAAATTAGAAAAAGTAGCAGTAGAAGCCTATAAATTGGGTTATGAGGCAACCGATCCTGATGAAGATGTAGATGATGCAGGCAACGTTGTTATTGGTTTTGATATTATTGCCGAAAGCCCGCTTAATGCTGAATTAATCAATGCGCAAATTGCTGAAATAATCAACCTTACCGCCCAGTTTGGCGTCAATTATGATGGCTGGGGCACGTATTTTGAAGATGGCAACGATGACGATTTTGATGATGCTGAGTTTATGGAAACCGTGCACTAAACATCATCCATATCTTTTTAAATACCTACTGTTATCCATCAAACAACGGATAACAGTAGTTGACTAGCATAACTTATTTTACTTTCTCTATACGACTGGTTCTTTTTTGATTTGGCGATACACTTCGCACAGAAACGGTTTCACCCTTTTTAATATTAACTGGCTCATTATAACGATGCCATTGTTTTCCTTGGTTGGTTGAATATTCAATAGTTAAGCCAGGAAAAACAATATTTGCTATTAATTGATTATTTTCAATTTTAGCACCTGGTATAGGCAAGCGATAATTGATATTGGCTAAATCAAGTTTTTGCAACTCGCGTTGCCCAACTAAATTTGCAAATCGAGTCCAATCATTTAGTAATTTTTGTTGATTAACATAATGCGTGGTTGCTTGAGAAAATTCACGACCTTTTTGGTAATCAATTTCCCAATCAGCTTGATGCCAAGCTCGTTCAGCTACGGCTAACAAACGGGGAAAAGTCATGTATTCCATTTTTTTATCGGTACGAATATCTTCCGTCCAAATCTGAGCAGATAGCCCATAAGCGCCAGACCAATTCATTGTACCTTTAGCTGTAAATGGGTTACCATCGCGATCAACAGATGTTTCTGCATTTTGTGGTAAATTATTTGGCGCAAAACTAAATATCTTTCTTTCATCATTAAAACGCGTTGCCCAATAATAACCGCTTTCTTTTGGGTTGACTTCATAAGGCATATCTAAATAAACATAATCAGGGTTAGATATTATGACTTGATAGCCTTTATTTGCCCACTCGTTCACAGAGTCAAAGCCGCCCCAATATAATGTATCCCAAAAATTGACCGTAACTTTATCTACCGCAAACGATTTTGCATTAGTTGCGTGTTTCATGCCATCTTGCCAAGCTTGCATATGGTTTATGCCATGATTTTTAATTATTGAGCTAACTTCTTGAGCAAAATAACTAGGAAGGTGTTCAATATCGTTAACAATGCCATTATTTACCATTGTTTGGCAAGCTTGTGATTTAGCCCACGGGTAATCTTCTTGACTTTGATCTATTGTGCCTTTAGCATCCGTTTTATCTTTGGCTTTTATATCTTGATACCCAGCGCCTAAGCGAATATTTTTTGCTTCATCACCACCAAAATGCCAAGTATTAAGCGGTTGATCGGCCTCAACATGCATTTTTGCGATCTCATCAATAATTTTATTTACGAAACGTTTAGATGAATCAAGACATGGATTTAAATAGCTTAAACGGTTATAAAATTGTACTGTGGCGGTATTTGACGTATCGGTTGGATCAACTAGTCGAAACTCATTGGCTTGTGCTTCTTTTCCTTCTGCCATTAAACGTTTATAACGTGCCTCCATAGACACAATGGCAGCCCGTGCATGAGCTGGCATGTCAATTTCTGGTATAACCTCGATAAAACGAGCTTTAGCATATTTAACAATATCAATATAGTCTTGACGGCTTAAAAAACCAGATCCGGTGGTATTGTTTTCAGGACCGGAACCGAGTTGTGGCAATAAACATTGCTGTTCATTAAGATCATGACAACGTTTACTGCCGATTTCGGTTAGCTCGGGTAATCCAGGAATTTCAATACGCCACCCCTCATCATCACTTAAATGAAAATGAAATTTATTCATTTTATATTTTGCCATTTGATCTAATAAGCGCATGATTGATTCTTTAGTTTTAAAATTACGACCAATATCGAGCATAATGCCTCGATAGGCAAAACGTGGCGAATCAAAAGCATTAAGTGATGGAATGGTTTTGATATCGTTTACAGGAATCAACGATAAAATAGATTGCACAGCATAAAATATCCCTCTTTGGTCATAAGCTGATATTAGTGTTTCATCATTTTTAATATCTAATTGATACGCTTCTAATTGCCCTTGCTTGAATTGTTTAGGATCAATGATTGCTTTTATCTTGTATCCATTTTCCGTTACAGGAATATTTAGTGCGTTAAATTCTGCCTTTAAAATAGCTAAACTGTCTTGATTTAAACCATCAAGAATTAAATTAACGCCTTGCTGACCAATAGATATATCTTGTTTATTTAATGTGATTTTAGTTGGTGTTGGTAAAATTTGCCCACGTAGCGATTCAGCCGATAATGTTTTAATATCCGAGTTATATTGAAAACGGTTAACTGGATTCATTATTGTATTGTGATCGTCGGCGGTCCTTTTCCACTGCTGTGTAATTGGAGCTACAAATGCCGATAAGTCATCGGAATCTGTATTTGTATTAGCAATTATTTTGGGTTTAGCATTACTTGATGTCACATACCAACGAGGCATTGCATCGCTTTCACTCACAACCCAATATTCGCCAATAATGGGAATATTAATCGTGGAATTAGCAGGAATCGATGTGAATTTTTCTGTTGGTTCAATTTTATGAAGATCGCCTGTAATATGAGTAATTTTGAACTGATCATTGTTTATTGCTAAAATCATGCGAATATTATTAAAATAAATAGCCCAATCTTTATCTTTAATTTCTGGGCCATTATTCTTTAGTGAAATCATCATTTTGTTACAAGCAGCCCAATCGGCACCTAAAGCCGAGCAATTTATACCATGTGCCCCTGCTTGATTATCGATTACCTCATATTGAACATTGAGTTGTGAACTCATCACATCAACAATTTGTTGAGAAGCTGAAACAGCTTGAACGGCACAAACATTTAACAAAGAGGCGATTGAAGTGGCTAATATTGCTGTTTTAATCTTTTTCATAAAATTTTACCTATTTTTGTTTAGCATTAAATACAGTGAATGGAATAGTCACAATAAACTTGATATCACGCTCATCTTGGAAGATATTGCCGTATCCTCCTCCCCAGCTTGGTATGCTATTTGAGTGATTATTATATTTGGTATAATGTAGTTGGAATGAAGTATCTTTTGCTAAACCATTTTGTATGCTATAACTTAAATCAAAATTATAAGCAGATTCAATTAAGCGTTGTTTTTGATTTTTTGCTGTAGAATTTGGCTTTGCATCCCAACCATAAGCATAAGAAGCACCCGTTTTCCAACCTGCGAAATAATTAGATACATCACTTAAATCATAAGTGACTTCGGCAAATACGGCCTTTTCGCCATTAGCATTAAAATCTGAACGAGAATTCCACCATATATCTAAACGACCATTTGATGAGGCATAATCAGGTGTCATACGTTGTAAAAAAAGCCTTGCTCGCCTTCAGCTTTAACTGTTACACCTTCAAGTCGAAAATTAACTGGCCCTACTTGATAACCCAATGTGGCTGCTTGTAACCACGCTAAACCATCGTAAACATCTTTGCCTTTATGTGATTGATCTTTGGCACCATAAAATTGATAGCTAAGAGTGAGAGGATTATCCAGTAGATTTGTTTTATAAGAAGCTTTGCCAAAAAATTGGTTCATATAATTTTGTGCCTGCCCAAATGCGCTTTCTAATACTAAATCATTTTTAAAATCATACTTCAAACCCGCAGAATGCAAAAAGTCAATTTTTTTACCTGCTCCCCACTGACGAAACTCATAAAGCTTTTTATACCATGGTGCTTTATATTTATCAGCCCACATATACGACATGGATAACACGCCAGAAGTATCAAAATCAATTGTTGAGCCAAGTTCAAACCCACGATAAGTACCTGGTAATAAGCTCCAATGAGGAGCAAGCAAAGTTTGCCCAGAAGGTTGAATGTAGCCCGTTTTTATCCAGAATAACTCATCGATTTTAAAATTTGCCTGTGCTTTATAAAAGCTCAGCCCACTAACATCTTTTTTCCAATTCTCGTCCCAACGAGTATTAGCCCCACTAAATCCTATTTCATTGGGATGCCCATTTCCACCATTACTCACTTCCCATGCGCCATAACCGCCAAGTTCAATAGCAAACTTATCTGCGATATAACCTGATCTAAAATCTAAATTAGCGTTAAATGAGGTGTGTCTTAAATTTTTCTCATACTTATGCTCATCAATATCTTTACGTTCTCGATCTCGATTCCAAAAAAAGACATTACCCGTTAATGATGAATCATCAATAAATTGATTAACATTAGATGCATAAACGGGAATTGTACTTGTTAAAACAGATAAGGATAAAATCAGTTTAGTTAAAAAATTAAATCGACATGATATTATTTGTGCATTATAGATACTCATATGTTATTCCTATAATTATTCTGTTTAATTAACAATTAAATTCATCAAGATCTAACTCACTCAATTAATAAATTGTTTGTGAATACGCGTTTTTATAATGCATAAACATATTTTATCTAGCAAATTAAACAATCTAAAATCGTGATCAAAATCACCAAAAAATACATTTTTAATGTAAATTTTTAGAGAAAAATCACAACTTTTTTTATTATAAAAAATAAAAACAAAGCACATCGTTTTAACAAATTGTAACTATCGTACTGAGGTACTCGATTTATATCTATTTAATAATCTAGAACAAGCAAGAAAGGTAACCGAAGAATGACTAACCATTTATAACACCGAAAGACCACATCAGGCATTAAATAACATGACACTGCTCGAATATAAAACGTTAAAACGGGTAGCTTAATTTTCTACGTGAGTTGTGTACTAAGTTTGGGGTATTTACAAAATGACAAGTAATGATATAAATTTTAGATTATAAAAAATGGTGGTAAAAATGATAAATGGCGTAGACGTAGAGAAGAAAAAGGATGAAATAAAAAAAGAGAAACTACTGAAATTTCTCTTTTTACTATATAAAAAAATAAAATTTAATTCACAATCAATGCTATTGATTATAAGTTATTGAAAAGTCATCTTAACTTAATTTTCAGTATCAATTTCTTCAAAACTTTTTACTAACTCATCAATGGCTTTCATTTGCTTTAAGAAAGGCTCAAGTTTTGCTAATGGTAACGCAGATGGACCATCGCATTTTGCATGGCTTGGATCTGGGTGTGATTCTAAAAATAGCCCAGCAATGCCAACTGCCATACCTGAACGCGCAAGCTCGGTTACTTGACCTCGACGCCCACCTGATGCTGCGCCCATTGGATCACGGCATTGTAGAGCATGAGTAACATCAAAAATAACAGGAGAGCCTTTGCTTGCTTTTTTCATAATATTAAAACCAAGCATATCAACCACTAAGTTGTCATAGCCAAAACAACTACCACGATCACAAAGAATTATTTGGTTATTACCAGCTTCTTCAAACTTTTCAACAATATTACCCATTTGACCTGGGCTGACAAATTGTGGTTTTTTAACATTAATTACCGCACCAGTTTTAGCCATTGCAACAACAAGATCGGTTTGTCTTGCTAAAAAAGCGGGTAATTGAATAACATCAACCACATCAGCGACCGGTTGGCATTGTGCTTCGGTATGTACATCAGTAATAATTTTAACGCCAAATTGTTGTTTAAGTTCTTGGAAAATTTTAAGCCCTTCTTCTAAACCTGGTCCACGATATGAATGAACAGAAGAGCGATTAGCTTTATCAAATGAAGCTTTAAAAATATAAGGGATATTTAGTTTATTGGTGATAGAAACATAATGTTCACAGATTTTCATTGCTAAATCACGAGATTCGAGCACATTCATACCACCAAATAATACAAATGGTAGGTCATTGGCGACAGTAATATCACCAATATTTACTTTTTTTTGTTGTATCATAAAATATTCCTAGTTAGGGTTTAAACCAGCGACCAAGAGTAACTCTATCATTACCGCTATAGTCAGCAAAGGTTTCGACTAATTGAAATCCGTGTTGTTTAAAAATAGTTTGTACTGCCTCACCCTGTTTCCAACCATGTTCTATCAGTAACCAGCCATATTGATTTAGATGTTTAGTTGCGCCATAGACAATGAGTTTAATATCGGCTAAACCGTCATCTTCTGAAACTAATGCACTTCTTGGTTCGTAACGAACATCGCCTTGTGCTAGATGAATATCTGTTGGTTCAATATAAGGCGGGTTACTGATAATCATTGAAAATTTTCGATTTTTTATTGGCTTATACCAGTCACCTTGTAAAAAATAAACATTGTTGACCCCTATTTGGGTTGCATTTTGTTGCGCTAAAATCAACGCATCTTTATTTTTTTCAATTGCGGTAAATAAACAGTCTTGACGCTCCGTTGCCATGGCGATAACTATTGCACCAGTACCCGTACCGAGATCCAACACTTCGCATGGCACTTTAGGTAGATACTCTAAACCTAATTCAACTAATTTTTCAGTATCCGGTCTTGGGATTAATGTAGCGTTAGAGACATTAAACTTTAAAGACCAAAATTCTTTTTCGCCAGTAATATAAGCGATAGGCTCACCATTTTGCCTGCGCTTTAAACATTCAGATAAAGCAATCAGCTCATCATCAGTAAGCAATGTTTCACTAAATGCCATTAAAAATGTGCGTGTTTTGTGCGTAACAAAACTCAGCAAAATTTCAGCATCACGCTTTGGGCTTTCACTATCAGTTAAAGTTTGAGATGCACTTTTAAGCCATTGTAAATAAGTCATTCATCTTGTTCCGATAAAGCGGCTAGTTGATCTGCTTGATATTCCTGCACAATTGGATCGATTAGCATCTCTAATTTTCCTTCCATGACTTCATCTAATCGGTAAAGCGTTAGGTTAATACGATGATCAGTAACACGTCCTTGAGGATAATTGTATGTTCTAATTCTATCAGAACGATCACCTGAGCCTAATAGATTACGCCTTGTTGAGGCTTCTTCTTGTTGGCGTTTGCGCAGTTCGGCATCTTGAATTCGTGCAGCTAATACAGACATTGCTTTAGCTTTATTTTTATGCTGTGAGCGCTCATCTTGACATTCAACAACAATACCCGTCGGAAGGTGCGTAATACGAATCGCTGAATCCGTCGTGTTAACATGTTGACCACCAGCCCCAGATGAACGATAGGTATCAATTTTTAAATCGGCAGGGTTGATTTCTGGCATTTCAGCCTCGGGAACTTCAGGTAAAACAGCAACAGTACAAGCAGAAGTATGAATGCGCCCTTGTGATTCAGTTTCTGGCACGCGCTGAACTCGGTGACCACCTGATTCAAATTTCAAATTGCCATAAACCCCGTCACCACTGACTAACATAATGACTTCTTTATAACCACCGTGCTCACCATCACTCGCACTCATAATTTCAACGCGCCAATTGCGTGATTCGGCATATCGTGTATACATTCGGGCTAAGTCACCGGCAAAGATAGCGGCTTCATCGCCACCTGTTCCCGCTCTAACTTCAACAAAACAGTTATAATCGTCATTAGGATCTTTAGGTAATAATAATACTTGTAATTGCTTTTCTTGCTCTTCAACTTGGCTTAATGCTTCATTTAATTCCTCTTGTGCCATTTCGCTCATTTCAGGATCTGATAGCATCATTTTAGCCGTTTCGATATCTTCTTGGGTTTGCTGCCAATCAGAAAAACACTTAACCACCGCAGTTAATTGTGAATATTCTTTAGATAGCGTACGAAAGCGATTTTGATCTGCAATAACTGAAGGATCAGATAATAATGCTTGAACCTCTTCATAACGCTCTTGTAGTGTTTCTAACTTATTGATAATTGAAGGTTTCATAAAAATATATTTTGATAGAGATTAGTTAAGTTTGTGCAACATTATATACTTAATTGCCTTTAAAATACAGTTTTCGGCTTGTTTCAAACTTATCTCTTATTATCATTTTAACAAGAGATAATAAAGCAATTAAATAAGCTGGATTATTATATGTATTTTAAAAAGAGGTTTTAGGTATGTAGCATTACTTAATGTCTTAATTGAAATAATTTACATTGCACTAACTGTTAGTTTTTATCAATGCCATTAACTATAGTATTTATTTTACACGTCAACCCTCACTTTGCTAAAAATCGAACCCAATGAATCATTAGCGCTTGTCTGATCAAATTTGAACTACTATAGTTAAGGTTATTCAGTTTACATTTTGGTATCTATTTTTTGGCGAACAATTTCAAATAAACAAACCCCCGTTGCAACAGAGACATTGAGTGATGAGACAATCCCCGCCATTGGAATGCTAACTAATTCGTCACAGTGTTCTTTAGTTAAACGGCGCATACCTTCACCTTCAGCCCCCATAACCAACGCAAGTGAAATTGTTTTTGCTGTTTTATAAAAATTTGTTTGGTAAAGTGTTTTATTAGCTTCACCAGCAGTCCCAACGATCCAAACTTGATACTCGTCTTGCAACATTCGCATGGTGCGTGCCAAATTGGTCACTCTAACCACCGGCACACTTTCTGCCGCGCCACACGCCACTTTTTGGGCTGTTGAGTTGAGTGGTGCTGAGCGATCTTTGGGAACAATAATAAAATCCACACCCGCCGCATCAGCCGTTCGGATGCAAGCACCTAAATTATGTGGATCGGTTACGCCATCTAAAATTAAAATAACAGGATTTGGTTGCTGCTCCATAAGTAGAGGAATATCATTTTCTTGATAACCTCGATTAGGCTTAACCATAGCCAAAATACCTTGATGTACTCCATTTTTCGCTTTTTCATCTAACCATTGACGTTGAGCAACTTTAACAGGCAAACCTAGTTGCTCTAATTGACGTACAATAGCGATAAGACGTTTTTCTTCTCGGCCTTTAATAATAAATACTTCAATAATTCTTTCTGGCGAGCGAGCTAATAATGCTTCAATTGCGTGCAAGCCATAAACTGTTTCACTCATTTATGTTCTACTCTTTTATTTTATTAACTGATTTTGTTTTATTACTTGATTTTGGTTTACTTCGTTTTTTGCTTTTACTTTTGCTTTTATCTTTAACTTTTTTAGTGAGCGGTTTTGCGCTATTTTTATTGGTTGATTTTTTGCTTTTTCGTTTAACAGGCAAATCAACTTTTTGATCTGTTTTTACTTGTTTTGATTTATCCTTGGCAGTCTTGCCTTGGCGTTTTGGCTTATTATTACTGCCAACTAGAGAAAAATCAATTTTACGCTCTTCAGGATTAACATTATCGACTTTAACTTGCACTTTATCGCCTAAGCGATAAGCAAAACGGGTATTTTCGCCAATTAAGCGATTATGCGCAGCATCAAAAAGATAATAGTCGTTTTCTAACGACGAAACATGCACTAAGCCGTCAATGAACAATTCATCTAATCGAACAAAGAAACCAAAATTAACGACACTTGAAATGGTACCATTAAATACTTCGCCAACATGATCTTGCATATAATCACATTTAAGCCAATCGACCACATCACGCACCGCTTCGTCAGCACGACGTTCAGTCATTGAACAATGTTCACCGAAATAGAGCATTTCATTTGTGGTATAACAATACCCGCCAGTTTTACTGGTTTTATGCTGTTTGTCAGCTAAAATCCATTTAATCGTTCGGTGTAATAATAAATCAGGATAACGACGAATTGGCGAGGTAAAATGTGCATATTCTTCAAGTGCTAAACCGAAATGACCACGGTTTTCTGGGTCATAAATAGCTTGCTTCATAGAGCGTAAAATTACCGTTTGCAACATATCATGATCTGGGCGAGTTTCAACTATCGCCATTAATTCGGCAATATCTTTAGGTTTTGGGCTAACCCCGCCACCAAGTGATAATCCAAGCTCACTTAGAATGCTACGCAAGTTATTTATTCTGTCTTCATCTGGTCTGTCATGCACTCGAAATAATGAAGGTACTTGAGCATTAATCACCATTTTTGCTGCCGAAACATTAGCTAAAATCATACACTCTTCAATGATTTTATGTGCTACATTTCGCTGAGCAATTTCGATACTTTCGATGCGCTTATCGGCGTTAAAAACAAATTTCGGCTCTTCAGACTCAAAACCTATCGCACCGCGAGTGATACGAGCTTTATCAAGCACCTGATATAAGCCATAAAGGTTCTCAAGATGCGGTACCAATTCGTGGTAATGCTCACGCAATTGCTCATCGCCGTCTAAAATTTTAGACACTTTAGTATAAGTTAATCGAGCATGTGAATTCATCACGGCTTCGTAAAACTCATACCCTGTTAAACGCCCTTTATTTGATACGGTCATTTCGCAAACTAAACATAAACGATCAACTTGTGGATTTAACGAACACAGCCCATTTGATAGCTGTTCTGGCAACATAGGTACAACTCGTGATGGAAAATAAACCGATGTACCACGCAAGCAGGCCTCTTTATCCAACGCTTTGCCTAATCTGACATAATAACTGACATCGGCAATGGCAACCCATAAACGATAGCCGCCACCACGATTTTTTTGACAATAAACGGCATCATCAAAATCACGTGCATCTTCGCCATCAATAGTAACTAAAGGCAATTGGCGCAAATCCTTTCGCCCTTTTTTAGCGCTTTCTGGTACGTGTTCAGTAAATTTACTTACCTCTTTTTCGACTGTTTTAGGTAGTTCGTAAGGAATTTCGTGATTACGCAAGGCAATATCAATAGCTAAATTGGTACCCATTATTTCACCAAGCACTTCTTTTATGATACCAACAGCTTTTTGATGGCGTTCTGGACGCTTTTGTAACTCAACGACGACTACGGTTCCCATTCGAACAGTACGATTGGGTTTACCTGCAATTAAAATATCGAAGTTTAAACGGCTGTCATCAGGAACAACAAAGCCTACGCCTTGTTCGATAAAATATCGCCCGACAATTTGATTATTGCGTGGCTCTAAAATCCGCACTACACGAGCTTCCATTTTACCACGATATTGTGTTCCCATTGGCTGTGCTAAAATCACATCGCCTTGTAACACTTTTTTCATCTGTTCTGGTGATAAAAAATAGTCTTCAGGGTTGCCTTCTACTCGTAAAAAACCAAAACCATCACGGTGTGCAATCACGCTACCTTTGACCATATCTAATTTTTCAGGCAGCGCATAACATTTACGTCGAGTAAATACCACTTGACCATCACGCTCCATTGCCCGTAAGCGACGATGTAACGCTATTTTTTGTTCTTCGTTTTTAATTGCTACCGCTTGGGCAATTTTTTCTAGACTTGCGGGTTTCGCTTCTTGTTTAAGGTAATCTAAAATAAGTTCACGGCTGGCAATGGGGGAATCGTACTTTTCGGCTTCGCGGGCATAAAAGGGATCTTTTATCATAAAGGAATATCCTGTGCTCAAATATTAATGCTAGCATAACATAGAGAGATATAACTTAAAATAAACATTCAATTTATAAACAATAATATCTTTAATTAAAAAGACTAAACTTTAACGGAATATTTTTAATTGCGAATCGATTTAATATAATTGTTTGTTATTTTGTAAAATAATTATAATATTAGTTCCATTTTTTTCTTTTTTTATAGCGTTTCGGCCGAACGAGAAAATCGATGAAATAAATATACAAAATAAGAATTAAAAGAGCCCAATGTCGTTTACGATTTAACGTTTTATCATTAGCATAGACCGTTGCAATATATCCCGAAAAATAATACCGAATAAAAAATCCAATAATAGATAAAAAATAATAACTCATACAGACTAAAATACTCATGTATATCGACCTTATGTTATAATATTACCAGCTCTATCTTTTCGATATGTTGAACCATCACGGCTTTCACAACGATAATAATCGAGTGCATTGTCATTATCAATGAACAGTTCTCAACAATTTGTCCAACATTAATGATTGTTTTCTATCATGTGATCCTCGCCCAAAAAACGGACAAATGTCACCTTTATGATATAACTAACAATTATAGGAGAACACATTATGTATCAAAAAATTTAGTGCACAAGTCGGCGAGGTACCAATAGAAGTACCAATATATGAAGCAACATCTGTTACCATACCCATTACCGCTAATCTGCCGTCAGTTAAAAGTTAGCGTATCAGGTTATTCTGTTTGGCTAAAGCATGAACCAAATTAAATGAGCTATTTGAGAATATCAAAGCACTTTATTGGCAACATGAAGCCCGTTTAGATGCACCAAGCTTAGTACATGATATCAGGGGGCAAGGGCTAGGATGTATCATACAGAAAGGTTAGTTGAGCATGATAAAAATCAGCCAGAAAAATTATTGATTTTATTAAAGTTTTTATTTTATGGCATAATAAAAAATAATCACATTAATCCTTTTGCTACAAACCTATTATTATGATGTGCTGACTAATACATAAAGTATATTAATAAGTATTTAATTTGTAACTCGCTCAAAAATGCTTTATTTTGTTGTCGATTTCCTAAAGGGGTATTACTACCTAGTGACCAAGAATACCAAATATTGCAGTGCTAATTTTAAGCAGTGAGTGTTACAACATGGACTTAACCAAAGTATGAGCTGAGCAGGCAATTGTTAGGATAATGCCATTACCGAAAGTTTTTCATATGTGAAAAACCGTATTATTCATGATGACAAAACACAGGAAGCAGCCAATAAAAAGCTATTTGAATATACTGAAACTGATTATAATCAAGTTTGCTGACATTTAACTCATGGTTAGATATCGCCTGAACAATATAAAAAGCAGTATTACGTTAATAACATATTTATAGAAGCGAGTACTGTCTAATATTTTGGCGGGAATCAACTAGCGGTTTTATAAGAGCGCCTAATAATTATAACTTAGAATACGTTACACATAATTGGTCACACAAAAATTAGGGCAACCACATAAAAACTGAATATTTTGTTGGACAAGCTGAAAAATCAGCCTATTTTTAATAATTTTAATAAAGTGAGATAAGTATGAAAGAACTTTCGAATGTAGATCCTGATTTAGAGCAAAATATCATATCTATTGTAGAAGACGGCAACGTTTTTAATGTCAATAAAAACTATTCTTCAGCTTTACAAAATTATCAGAAAGCATGGGCGCTTCTACCAGAACCCAAATTAGAATGGGAATTGATCAGTTTATGGTTATCAGGCTCTTTTTATACAACTTATTTTAATTTAAAAGACTATGAAAATGCCAAAATTTGGGCGCATTCTAAGCTGGCAGCTACAAGTTCTGATATTGATATAGGCCCATATATTGATCTTGGCATGGTTTATTATGAATTAGGCTAATATGATGAAGCTTATAAATATTTTAATGCAGCCTATGAATGTGGCAAAACCCGAGCATTCAAAGGACGACCTAAAAAATATTTAGAATTCTATTTAAAAGAGACACAACAAAAGGATAAAAAATAATTTCTAGTTAGCGAAACTAAAGTAATCAAAACCACCTGCCATATCCAGCACAACAACGCCGAACACTGCCTGAGCTAAGTACGTACGTACGCACGAACAAACAGATCGCAACCAGCGTTACGGCTATGTCTATCTGGCAGAAATCATGGAGATATAAAAAATATAATGTCAGCAGAATTTCAATTATTTTTTAATGATGAAAAATGGTATATAGACCATAAAGATAAAATTGCAAATAAAATTAAAACATTAAATACTTATATTAAAAAAAATGATTCCGCATATCTTTTATCAGGGACAGAATCTATTTCTAATAAAGGAAATTGGCCATTTGATGTTCGCTTTTTTTTGAAGATAAACGTATTTTTATTGAAATAAGTGCTCATCCCCTAAGTATTGAGAAAGATTTAAAGGCCTTATTTACATGGTTAAGAAAACAGACAGGAATAGTAATATTAGATGAAGATGGAGAATTAGCAGGATGGTGAATATGATCCACTAAAAACTCACTCGTCTATGTTGATGGTACACTAATGAGTGAAACATTGTAAATATCCCATACTTAGTACAATAATCACATAAAAAATTTTGTTATATATTATTTAATACTGCTAAACAGCTACTGGCCTATACCGCCCCCCGCGGCCACTGCATCCACTACCAGCACGACCCTTGCGGACTGGTGCACACCCGCATTGATGCTACCTGACGCAAACTCGGCTTTAACTACGATGCCTATAGCGTCTTAACCCCCCCCCTCATATCTGAATGGCTATCCGGAAGAGTTGACCGACGAAAACGGTAACATACTGTGGGAATGTAGCTTTCAGTTATGGGGAAAACGGGATCAGGAAATTGAGCACCAATCAATAGAACAAAACCTCTGATATCAGGAACAATATTTAGGCGAAAAACTGGACTGCATGAAAATACTTTCAGGTATTATGACCCGGATATAGGTAGATTTACTCAGCCTGACCCGATAGGATTGCTGGGTGTCTTGATTTGTATCAGTATGCGCCTAATGGGTTGACTTGATTGACCCATTTGGTTTAAAAGCATGTGGGGTAAAAAATAAGAAAACATCGTATGATAGTAAAAGTCGAAGAGATCCATTTAGACAGGTTAAGCACAATGCAGGTATACCGATGAATCAATAGCCTAGAGCCATTACACGACTATCTTTACGAGATGTAATGGCAATACTATGATCGCTAGAAACGGTCAACCAATAAAGACTCGACAATATGAATTTATTGATAAAAACAAAAAATCCATTTTTATTCAATATTATAGTCTTTAGCACACTAAAGCAGAATCAGATCATGGTGCTGAGCCACACTTTAATGTTAGACTTTCAAATAACCTGAATACTGATCATGTTTCTGGAACTCATGGTCATTATAATTTCTCTTAAGGAATTGATATGTGGTTTAAAAACGCGTTAGGCAGAGAAAAAATTCAATTTATGTTTAATAATGAATTTAACTTTCAATCTATTGAATTGAATAGTGTTTCATTTGAAAGCTATTCAGAGGTGAAATGCCATTTAACTTGCAAGGAAATTCCCAAAATTTACCCTAAAAAATGGGATAAAGTTGGATTTAATGCATTAAGTTTAATTATTACTTTTAATGAGATAGTTCAGTTAAATATGTCTGGTTCAAGAGTTGGTTTTTTCTGTTCACCAACGATCACTTCTTTTACGGATTATTCTGAAATAACCGTTAAACATGATAAATTACAGCTTTACTGTAAATCAAAGTTTTTAATTATAGAAAGTATAACTCCCTATATAGATGAAAGATGGGATTAAAAATATAGATGAAATAAATTTTCATTAAGTCGGTGCATCGAAAACATCTGCTAGACCCGCAGGCCCCCCTACAAGCGTACCCACTTCCTGTGGAACAACTTAACAATGATTCAGGAAACCATCCCGAATCAGCACTGTAGCCTGTATATCTATACCGACCAAAACAGCTACGAACCACTGGCATGGATAGGCACAAACGGCAACCAAGAACAGCATATCCGCTATTACCACACCGACCTAAATGCCTATCAGGAAGAGCTAACCGATACAAACGGCGAATTACTCTGGGAATATAGCTTTCAGTTATGGGGAAAGTACATTCAGGCAATCAAACCCGAGCCCATAGAGCAGAATCTCAGATATCAAGGCAATATTTAGACAGAAAAACCAGCTTACATTACAATACGTTCTGATACTATGCTCCGTGAGAATTGAGTTGTTGGCGTACACCAAGAAAGAAATTTTGGAAAAATAAAGCTAAAAATAATCCTAGTATGTATTCGAAAAATAATATTAAATTAATAAAGGAGGGTAAAGCACCCAAATTACAAGTTGAAGTAATAATAGAAAATCCAGCAAAAAGGAAACCAAAAGATGTACAGATAGAATTACACCATAAAGGTATTTTACAATAGGTTGGTGGTGACAATGTTCATAATCATGACAATCTTGCAAAATTAACTCCGTGGGAGCATGAAGCAGTTGATCCGTATAGGCATACTGATTATGATGTTATAAATATAATAAAGGATGCTAATCAATGGTAAATATTAATGAAATTCAATATTTTATAAATAGCTCATTATATAAAACAGCATTAAATAAATTGGAACAAAAATATAAAATTACGACAAACGGAGAAGAATTGCCATCGGTATTGTTCGAATATGATGCAAATAAAATCCATTTATCTGGCGCTACTTTATCTGATTTAGAAAACATATTGTCGAATAGTCTTACTTCTTTTTTGAAGTATATAGCAATTAAGTTAGTCGTCCTTCAGGATGAACCAGATGAACAAGAAGGAAATGATGAGAAGGATGTCACTATTTCAGTGGATGATCCCTATGAAGATTTTCTTATTATTCATTTATTAGAATATTATTTAATTACTAGCGATGCAGGTAACCTGATTAATTATCTAAAAAAAATCAAAATACCTTATAGTAAAAAATATTGTGAACAGTTAAAGAAAATATATGCATTACTTTAATAAAAAAGCTGGAAAGATCTTCTATATTTTTTCGGATTTTTTTGTTTTTAAATTCAGATTATATTTAAGCGACTTTAACCAATATTCTGCCAATTGAGCTCACTAATGAACAAGGGGAAATGGTTTGGCGTGCAATTACTAGCTATACCAAACTATCCAGAATTAATGAAAAAATGATTTGGAGATTCTATGAGGCAATCTGTTAATGAACTTATTAAAATGGGGGCTTTGCCTTCAGAGGAGAGTTCTAATATTGGCTTTATTCAAAAATATCAGAATATTTTACATAACATTCAACCACCTTTATCAAATGAAGAAGCAACTAAACTAATTACCCTTTTTGGTAATGATGAAAGTTATGGATTAGCTTGGTCACTATCACATCTTATTGAATCGAGTGCCGATTTTTCAGTAGATAAGCAATTATTAGAAAATGGAAATCCATGGATTCAGCTATTAATAAAAAGAACTATGAATAAATAGCCTCTAAATTGTAATAAATCCTCAATGTAAAGGTTATCTATTTGAAAAATCTCTAATACTTATAACGCTCGAACATTTTTTTAATCTTAGGAATTCAAATTTTACTCTAAGTATTAAATTATTCGCAAGAATTTAATCTGTATCAGTATGCGCCTAATGGGTTGATTTGGATTGTTCCGTGGCAACTATCATTAGTTACAGTTGGCAACTGGATGGCAGCAGCAGAATATCAAGAAATAATAGATAGCGATAAAACAATACAAAACATAACAGGGACAACTACTCACATGACTTACCTAGCAGATGTTAAGGCTTTTGATAAACAAGCAAAAAATGGAACTTTATATGTTGAATTTAATATTCCTAAAAAATTTATAATTCCCACAAATCAAGAATAAGCAAAAATAGTAGGACCAAATTCTTTAGAAAGTCGCTTAGCACAACGTAAGGGAGTTCCTGTGTCTGAGGTGCCTAAAGCAAATAACATTCGTGTTAAAGTAGAAAAAATTAAAGGAAAATACAATCAATATGTTAAATAAATTTAAATTTTGGATATCCCAACATACTAACTATTCTTATGTTTATCATAAAAATGATTTATCAGAAAGTATCGTTATTGATTTTGAAAATGATATTTATATTGCCCGATTTACTATTTGGGATAATCTAAGTTGCATGTCCGAAATAATAGATTTAAATACTGATCAATATAAAATTAATAAAAGGGAAGAATTTACTTCATTTAATGAATTACTATCTATATTTAGAATTTTTTCAGATTATTTAACTATAAAAGATTAAAATA
>NZ_LZHN01000035.1:0-617 GCF_001690435.1 Gilliamella sp. Nev3-1
AATTACTGTAACGGGGGGTTACAGTGAACTAAGTAGTTAATTTGCTGTTACGGGGGGTTACAGCTAGCTGAGTAGTCCAATTACTGTAACGGGGGGTTACAGTGAACTAAGTAGTTAATTTGCTGTTACGGGGGGTAACAGTTGGCTAAGTAGTTAATTTACTGTTACGGGGGGCAACAGTTGGCTAAGTAGTTAATTTACTGTTACGGGGGGTAACAGTTAGCTGAGTGGTTAGTCTCTGTTACGGGGGGTAACAGTTAGCTGAGTGGTTAATCTCTGTAACGGGGGTTTACAGCTAGCTGAGTGGTTAGTCTCTGTAAAGGGGGTTTACAGCTAGCTAGGTGGTTAATCTCTGTTACGGGGGGTAACAGTGAACTAAGTAGTTAATCTCTGTAACGGGGGTTTACAGCTAGCTGGGTAGTTCAATTACTGTAACGGGGGGTTACAGCTAGCTGGAGACAACATCTATCCCTAAAAGGCCTTTTAAAGGTAATAGAGTAAATGAGATTGTTTACTGTTACGGGGGGTAACAGTTGGCTAAGTAGTTAATTTACTGTTACGGGGGGTAACAGTTAGCTAAGTAGTTAATTTGCTGTTACGGGGGGTAACAGTTAGCT
>NZ_LZHN01000036.1:0-13077 GCF_001690435.1 Gilliamella sp. Nev3-1
GCTCAAAATATCAAGAAAATAGCGATAAAGCTATTTTTGTTACGTTTTTTTAAGCTATTTTTTAATTTATTTAATAAAATCCAAATTAAAAAGCCTATTTATGGTTTAAATAAAAAAATAAACCCCAAATTATATCGAGGTTTGTCATCAATCTGAAAACCCAGCAAATGCTGGGTTTTTTATTTTCTTTTCTATACATAACCATCATAACTATCAATATCTGCCTACCAACTTATTACCCATACTTGCATGTTAGCCTGCCTTTTTTACTATTTTAAATTAAGAATAACTTAAGCCCAAAATCATACAACTGATAGCAATTAAGATGGTTAGCTATTTAAAAGCACTCCTTGAAAAAATAAAAAAGCGCCAGTTGTTAACGGCGCTTTTGTCAGTAAACAAATAACTCTATTTCAAATATTGTTGTTCATAGGCTCTTGCTTTTTTGTCATCAAAAACATGTTCCCAGCGAGCTATAACAATTGCAGCTAATGCATTGCCAACCACATTAACAACCGTTCTACCCATATCTAAAATACGCTCTACCCCCATAATATAACCAATCCCTTCAAGGGGAATGCCAACACTGCCAAGGGTTGCGGATAACACAAGGATTGAAGCACCTGGTACTCCTGCTATACCTTTAGAAGCTATCATTAAGGTAATGACAACTATAATTTGATCTAAAATAGTTAAATCAATATGGAATAATTGGGCTAGAAAGATGACTGTAATACTTTGATAAAGCGTTGAGCCATCAAGATTAAATGAATAACCAGTTGGAATAACGAAACTTGTAATTGATTTTGGTGCACCATATGACTCCATTTTTTCAATAATTTTCGGTAATGCTGTTTCAGAGCTTGCAGTTGAAAATGCGATAACCAGTTCTTCTTTCAATATTTTTAGCAGTGTGAAAATATTAAAATGACAAATTTTACAAACAAGACCAAGTACCACTAATGTAAATATAATCATCGCTGAATAAACAGTTAGAATCAGTTTAAGTAGTGGTAATAAAGATTCAAAACCATATTTGGCAACTGTCACAGTAATGAGAGCAAATACACCAATTGGGGCATAACGCATAATCATGTTAGTAACTTTAAACATTGTGTCAGAGATAACCTTTAAGAAAAATACAAAAGGCTCGCGCTGTTTATCTGGTAACGACATTAGACCTAAGCCGAAAAAGACACAGAAAAAGATAACAGGCAATATAGCTCCATCAGCCATTGCTTTAAAGATATTTGCAGGAATCATATCAAGAATCATGACAATTAAGCCATGAGGTTTTCCACTTAATTCTTCAGCAGCCTTTGCATATTTGCTCACATCTGCTGTTGCAAGTGTTGAAGAGTCAATTCCCGCTCCCGGCGCAAAAATATTTCCCCAGCAAAGACCTAATAAGATAGCAATCGTGGTAATAATCTCAAAATAAAGTATTGTTTTTAGACCTAATGTCCCTAATCGTTTCGAACCACCAATACCAGCAATACCTAAAGTTAATGTACTAAGTATAATAGGCAAGACAATCATTTTAATTAAACGAATAAAAATATCGCCCGCTGGTTGGAAAATGTTGACTATCGAAAATTGATAATAAGAGTGTAAAGGGTGGCTAGGAGTAGAGAGTTCAAATAAATAAGCCCCCACCGCTATCCCTAAAATTAATGCAATCAAAATCTGCCATGCAAGATTAGTTAAGACTTTTTTTATTGAGAAAGACATGTAATTCTATTCCTTTTCACGATATTGGAAAACAAAAAAGGACTAGCAATACCGACTAATCCTTTTTTGTAATTAAAAATTATTATTCAGATTCTTGAGTGGAATCATCACTATCGTAAGCATCTTGAGATAATTCTGATTCAACTTCATCTTCCGTTTCAGCAATTCGCTGCAGTCCAACAACTTTTTCGTTTTCGGCTGTTCGAATCAGGGTTACACCTTGAGTATTTCGACCAACAATACTTACTTCAGATACTCGAGTACGCACTAAAGTACCTGCATCAGTAATCAGCATGATTTGATCGGTTTCTTCAACCTGTACTGCACCAACAACTGCACCATTTCGTTCGCTCACTTTAATAGATATCACTCCTTTAGTTGCGCGTGATTTAGTTGGGTATAACTCTTTCTCAGTACGCTTACCATAACCGTTTTGAGTTGCTGTTAGTATTGCACCATTTCCTCGAGGAACTATCAGTGATACGACTTTGTCATCGCCCTCTAACTTAATACCTCGAACGCCCGTCGCGGTTCGCCCCATGCAGCGAACTTTATTTGCTGGGAATCGAACAACTTTACCATTTGCAGAGAACAACATAATATCTTCTGTATTAGAGATTTGAGAAACTTCATCATCATTCTCAATCTCATCAACAATGGCATCATCATTAAGTTCTTCATCATCAACGGTATCAGACGTTTCATTACTCGTTAAATCAACGCCAATTAGCTCGTCATCATCACGTAAGTTAATCGCAATAATCCCCCCACTTCGAGGGCGACTAAATTCAATTAATGACGTCTTCTTAACGGTACCTTGCGCTGTTGCCATAAATACGCAATGTTCATCATCAAATTCTCTAACTGGTAGAATTGCGGTAATGCGTTCATTTTCTTCAAGCGGTAATAAATTAATTATTGGGCGCCCTCGCGAACCACGACTAGCTTCAGGAAGTTGGTAAACTTTCATCCAATACAATCTGCCACGGCTAGAGAAGCAAAGAATAGTATCGTGAGTATTAGCAACTAATAATTTTTCAACAAAGTCTTCTTCTTTAATTTTAGTTGCCGATTTACCTTTACCACCACGACGTTGAGCTTCATAATCTGAAAGCGGCTGATATTTGACATAACCTTGGTGCGAAAGCGTAACAACGACATCTTCTTGAGCTATTAAGTCTTCAATATTGATATCTGCACTGCTTGCCGTAATTTCAGTTCGCCTTGCATCTTGAAATTGGTCACGAACACTTTCTAGTTCTTCGCGAATCACTTCCATTAGGCGTTCTGAACTAGCTAAGATGCGCAATAACTCACCAATTTGAACTAATAGATCTTTATATTCATCAAGAATTTTTTCGTGTTCTAGGCCTGTTAAACGATGTAAACGAAGATCTAATATAGCTTGTGCTTGTGCCTCTGATAGGTAATAGTGCTCTTGGCAAATACCAAATTCTGGTGCTAAATCTTCAGGGCGAGCAACATCATTACCCGCCTTTTCAAGCATTGCAGCAACATTACCTAATTGCCAAGCTTGCGCTAATAATTTCGTTTTTGCTTCGCTAGGCGTTGATGCAGCTCGAATAAGTTCAATCACAGGATCAATATTAGCAAGTGCTATCGCTAAACCTTCTAATACATGAGCACGCTCACGAGCTTTACGTAATTCGTATATTGTTCGACGTGTTACTACTTCTCGACGATGAAGGACAAAAGCTTCAATCATGTCACGTAAGTTTAAAAGCTTTGGTTGACCTTTATGTAAAGCAACCATATTGATACCAAACGAAACTTGTAATTGAGTCAACGAGAAAAGATTATTTAATACAACTTCACCAACCGCATCTCGCTTGATTTCAATAACAATACGCATACCATCTTTGTCAGATTCGTCACGTAATGCTGAGATGCCTTCTACTTTTTTATCTTTAACTAATTCTGCGATTTTTTCAATCAATTTTTTCTTATTAACTTGATATGGGATCTCGTGGACTATAATGGTTTCCCGCCCACTATGATCATCGACTTCAATTGTCGCTTTAGACCGAATATAAATAATGCCACGACCTGTACGATAAGCATTTTCAATGCCTTTACGGCCATTAATTAATGCTGCGGTTGGAAAGTCTGGCCCATGAATATACTCCATTAAACCATCAACCGAAATATTTTCATCTTCAATAAAAGCTAGGCAACCATTAATAACTTCAGAGAGATTGTGTGGAGGAATATTTGTTGCCATACCAACAGCAATCCCTGAAGAGCCGTTAATTAATAAGTTTGGGATACGAGTCGGTAATACATCGGGGATCATTTCTGAACCATCATAGTTAGGTGAAAAATCAACTGTTTCCTTATCAAGATCAGTCAATAACGCCCCAGCAAATTTTTGCATCCGAATTTCGGTATAACGCATTGCCGCTGCTGAATCACCATCAACAGAACCGAAGTTTCCTTGACCATCAACCAACATATAACGTAATGAAAATGGCTGAGCCATCCGCACAATTGTATCATAAACAGCTGAATCACCATGTGGATGGTATTTACCGATAACGTCCCCAACAACACGAGCTGATTTTCGATAAGGTTTATTCCACTCATATCCCGCTTCATGCATAGCAAATAAAACACGCCTATGAACAGGCTTTAAGCCATCTCGGACATCAGGTAAAGCACGTCCAACAATAACAGACATTGCATAGTCAAGATAAGAGGATTTTAGTTCATCTTCAATATTAACGGGGGTTATTTCTTTGGCTAATTCGGTCATAACACCATGTTCTCTTATTAATTTAAGTCATCATAACAGGCTATAATATAGCATAAAAACGCTATTAATGCAGAACTAAACTGTTTTTATTTCAACTTATTCGCTATGAATAAACAATGTATTTTCAATTAATTGGCATAAGCAATTTAAAATCATTGCGTGCATTTCATATGCCATCACTTTGTTGTAAGATGGGACTCTTATTTCAATATCATTTTGCCCAAGCAAACCAATAACTTCGCCTCCATCAAAAGCAGTTAAAGCGACAATTTTCATGTCTTTAATTACTGCCTCTTGAACGGCTCGAATAATGGCTCTGCTATTTCCTTGGCACGTTGCTATAATTAAAACATCACTTTGCTGCCCTAATGCTTGAATTTGGCGAGCATAAATTTCTTCATGGTTGGCAATTGCACTTAATAAAACATTGTCCGATACAAGAGCTATTGCAGGAATGCTTGGTCTTTCGATATTAATACTGGTGATCAAACGCGAAGTAAAGCTTTGTACATTAGCAGCAGATGGGCCATTACCACAGCTCATTATTTTATTGCCATTAAGTAAACTCTCAACAATAATATTTGCTGCTTTTTCAATAGAATAACCAAGTGATTCTGCCATCACAATTTGAGTTTGAATACTTTCAGTAAAATAATTTTTAATTAAATCTTGCACGCTTTCACCCAAAAATTAAAATGCGTTAATAATCCATTTTTGACTTTTACCTGTAATAGCAAAAACATCAAACCTAAACTCTGTATCTTCAATATTTAAATTTTGCGTTATCATCCATTGCTGAGCAGCTTGCTTTATTTTATTTTGCTTATTTAACGTCACAGTCGTTTCAGCATGGCCAAAATTGGCATTTTTTCTATAACGTACTTCAATAAAAACAAGGCATTTACCATCTAGCATAATTAAATCAAGTTCACCAAAGCGAAATTGGGCATTATAGGCCAGAAGTTTGAGTCCTTGCTTAAGTAGGTATTGGCAAGCAATATTTTCATAATACTCACCAATTTGTTTTTTATTCGCTTTTCGAATCAGAGTTAGCTCCGCTATAAATGTATTGCTGCCAAGAGAGTGAGCGAGTCACTTCACATTGATCACTTGTTGATAATTTACCAGTCATACCATCTAGAAAATTGAGTTGATATGAATTGAGTTGATTAAATCGATTGGTAAGCCTCCACGCATCAATCCCCATGGCATATAAACGCATTAACGAATAATCTTTCTGAACATTGCTAGGTATCTTTGTATTCACATTATCCTTTTGAATCATAGGAATTTCAGCATATTCAGTTTTATTCATATCATAATAAAAATCATCAGAAGCATTAGCAACATGGCTTTTTGAGCTTGAATAAAGCATGACAGCAGATGAGTTACCAATATTCTTATTAGCGCCCATATCAAGCATTGGTTTTATCAACGTCAATTCATCATATGATGCGTAAATGTAAATAGCATCAAACCCAGCCGATATCATTTCACCTGATGATACTTCATCATTCGAAATAGGGCTTCCCGCAAGGCTAATACCGACATTGTGATTCATATTAGCACTTAGTGTTTTAGCGTTACCAAAATATTGTACGTAAGCTTGTGAACTATTTGCCGACAGTTGTGCCCATTGTGCTGCAAAGCTTTGCGCAACACGCCTTCCCAAATCATTTTGAGGCACTAATACCAGTGGTTTTATTTTATTTTGGGAATAAATATGGTCAGCTGCATCTTTTGCTTCATCTTCTGGAGATAAAGCAAAAAAACACATTTTATTAGCAGAAGTAGTTGTTTTATCAACTTTGTTCAAGGCTAAAACAGGGATAGCAGGCGCTAGCTCTTTTATTTTAGTTACTTCATTTTTTAATAAAGGACCGACAATTAATTCAACATGTTGTTCCTGTGCTTGCTGGATTAAAGCATCCATAGGAGCGCTAGTTGTATCGACTACAATTACATTTTGTTGCGGTTCTTGTGGAAAAAACTTTATAGCATCAATGTAACCTTGACGAATAGTTTCACCAAATATACGAGAAGAACCACTTAATGGTAACAATAAAGCAACCTTTTTTCCATTAGCATCAACTGCAAGCGTTTGTTCACCAGTCAATATTGATATAATTTCTTTAGCTGGATGATCAGGGTATTGTATAGCCCAATTATTAATGGCTTGTTTTAATAATTGCTTTTGATTTTGAGATTTTGTAGCAATTGTGTCTGGCGTATCATCATCTTGTGGAACAGGTACATCATTATTTTGTTGATAAGCATATGCCAAATCAATCCAACCTTGTAATGTAATGTCATCTTCACCCACTAAAACTTTACCAATTTTATCAGCCTTTAACTTACTAAAAAAATTCCATGTACTGTTTAATAGTTGCCTTTTTTCAGTTTCAGATACATATTTTTCTAATTGAAGATAATCATGAGCTTGGGCATTAATATCTTTACTATTTATATCTAAGCCTAATTTTATCATATAATAGCGATATAGCTGTGAGTTATTCAAATCAACAATCGTTAATTGATTAAGGTCAAATGGACGCCTTTTTTTTACAGCAATTTCACCTTGTGATAATAATTTTTCTTCTTTCTGTTCAGCATTAAGATCGGAAGGTAAATTTGATAATAATGTGTTTGCTTGTGTCAATTTATTTTCTTTTATTAGGGCTCGAATAGCTAATAATTGCCAATTAACTTTCACAGAGCCAGAACTATTATCTGCTTGTGATAAATAATAACTAGAATTTTTGTTATTATCAAAGCTAAGTGATTGCTTTGATGTTTCAAAAGTACATCCTGCCAAAAATGTAAATAGTGACATAATTAACATAATATAAAAGGAGCGTTTTAAATTCATACCCATTCTCTTGTAAGTTGTTATCCCCAAATTCGTTGTACATGAACGGTCACTTCTTCTCGATCATGATAAAGCTGCTTAGCCTGAATTTGTACATTGATTTTTTTATTATTTAATTCATCGTTTAACAATTGTAAACTTTGTTTTACTTCTTCATAACGCTTTTTCATTGGTAGTTTGAGGTTAAAAATAGCCTCTCTGCACCAGCCATTAATCAGCCATTTGGCTATTAATTCAGTTACCTTGGCTGGTTTTTCAACCATATCACAAACCAACCAGTAAATATTATGCTTTTTAGGCACAAATTTGAAGCCATCTTCACGATAATGTTTAACTTGCCCTGTTTCCATTAGTTTTTCATTCATAGCCCCATTATCAATGGCATAAACCATCATACATCTTTTAACCAACTGATAAGTCCAACCGCCAGGACAAGCACCTAAGTCAACCGCATTCATCCCCCCCTTTAAACGCTCATCCCATTCTTCATAAGGAATAAAAATATGAAAAGCTTCTTCTAATTTTAGTGTAGAACGGCTTGGCGCATCAGTTGGAAATTTTAGTCTAGGAATGCCCATATAAAAAGGTGAATTATTTTGGCTTAGCGAATAACCAACATAACAGCTATTATTATTGATAAAAAATAAGTGAATTACAGGTCTTAATGGATTTTGGACTTTTAATAAAATACGTTTACTGCGCAATGCTTGGCGAAGGGGAACAGTAAATTTTCGGCAAAATCCAGAAAGCACTTTGCCTTCATTTGAATCGGCAACTTCAACACGCAAATCGCCAGCTTTATCGATAAGACCAGCTAATGCATCAATAATAGGAGAAATTCGATCATTTGTCGGCAAATCTGTTAATAAATCGCCCGATACAAACATTTGTCTTGCAAAAATTAATGTTCGAAAAGCTAAATCTTTTATTATCAATTGTGCATCACTATCTTGATAACATTCAAAGACAACATAGCCACTGCTTTCTCTCACTTTTGCATAGCCGTATATTTCTTTTTTTGCTGCTCTATCGGTAATTTCTGCTGCACACTCTTTTTCAAATCCACAGCGACAATATAAAATAATTTTATTTAGTTTTTGCATATTGTAATTTTTACTCTTTCAACAAAAGCTATAAATAACAGCAATTTTAATCGGATTGAACATTATCGGTATATAAAGGAGCATCTCCCTTTGGGCGAGTTTTAAATCGCCGATGTAACCACATATATTGTTCTGGTGCTTTTAAAATTTCTTGCTCAATGACTTTATTCATAAAAGTAGCAGCACGTACATCATCATCTATTGGATAACCTTCCAGTTCTGAGGTAACGTAAACTGTGTAGTGACCATCCTTTTCACGTTTTGGCGTAAAGGGAATAATTGCAGGCTGACCTAATTTAACTAATATGCGAGTTCCCACCGTTGTTGCCACTTTTTCAACTGAAAATAGTGGTGCAAATACGCTATTTTTAGGACCATAATCGTGGTCAGGCGCATACCACAACAGCTCGCCATTTTTTAGTGCACGAATCATCCCTTTTGTGTTATGACGGTCTAGCATATATTTATTTGACTTGAGCCGACCTTTAAGTTGAACATAATCCATGACCGGATTATCATTGGGTCGATAAACACCTACACCAGGATGGCTCATTCCTAAAATACGAGCACCTAATTCCAAAGTTAAAAAATGAATGCCAATAAGCAAAACACCTTGGCCTGATTGTTGCACTTTTGTAATGTTAAAGTCGCCAACAATAGAAACATATTTCGCAAGCCGTTTATCTGACCAAAACCAAGCCATACCTGTCTCAAAAATAGCCAAGCCAGTCGAAATAAAATTTTCACGCAACATCTGCTCTCGTTCTTGTTGCGATTTTTTTGGAAAACAGAGCTTAAGATTTTGCCTTGCTGTTTCTTTACGTTTTCCGATCAGTCGCATTGAAAGTAAACCTAGTCCTTTACCAATTTGGTAAATAACTGGGTAAGGTAATAAAACAGTTACATATAAAACGCCGATACCAAACCACGTTAACCAATAACGAGGGTGCAGTAACCGTTTAGTAAAAATAGGGCGAATTTCCTGATTTGGGCTCATAGTAAGATCAAATAGCTATTTAAACAGTAGTAGATTATTATATACCATATCTTGATTTGCGAAGCAGAAAATAAAATACTTACATTTAAATAAATACTTCCTTTAATTTTTGTTTTGAGTAAAAATGATAATTTAAAATAAACATTAGGAAATAATTTGATTAATCCCTAATATTTATTTTCTCATTTTTATTTAGTAATAAAACATACACAAAATGTATCTATTTCCTAAAAATTCTTTACCAAGCTTTAAACTGCAACAGGGGCTTTAATCGCTGGGTAAGGATCATAATCCATAATTTCAAAGTCCTCAAAATTATAATCAAAAATTGTTGAAGGTTTACGTTTAATCATTAATTTTGGTAATACTTTTGGCTCACGACTTAATTGTAAATGGGCTTGTTCCATATGATTTGAATAAAGATGTGTATCACCACCGGTCCACACAAAGTCCCCCACTTGTAAGTCACATTGCTGTGCGATCATGTGAACTAACAAAGAATAGCTTGCAATATTAAAAGGCAACCCTAAAAATACGTCACAAGAACGCTGGTACAGCTGACAAGAAAGCTTACCATTTGCAACATAAAATTGGAAAAAAGCATGGCACGGTGCTAATGCCATTTTGTCTAATTCACCGACATTCCAAGCAGAAACAATCATACGTCTAGAGTCAGGATCATTTTTAATTTGCTCAATTAACTGCGAAATTTGATCTATTTGACGACCATCATCAGCACCCCATGCTCGCCACTGTTTACCATATACAGGACCTAAATCACCATTTTGATCAGCCCATTCATCCCAAATAGTTACTTTATTGTCTTTTAAATAGTTAATATTTGTGTCACCCTTCAAAAACCAAAGTAATTCATGAATAATTGAACGTAAATGGCATTTTTTAGTCGTCACAAGGGGAAAGCCTTCTTGTAAATTAAATCTCATTTGATGACCAAAAATAGATAGCGTTCCTGTGCCTGTTCGATCTGACTTAGAGGTACCCTCATCTAAAATTTTTTGCATTAACGCTAAATATTGTTTCATCGTATTTTTGCCTTCTTGTTAAATCTATACGCAAGTAAGATCATTAAAATGCCACCAATAATCATTGGTAAACATAGAATTTGCCCCATACTAAAAATATTTAAAAATAAACCTAATTGCTCATCTGGCTGTCTAAAAAATTCTATAACAAATCTAAATAAACCATAGCAAAGCAAAAATAACCCAGATACAGCCCCCGTTGGTCTTGGTTTTCGAATAAAAATATTTAAGATAATAAACAGCACAACACCTTCAAATAGCATTTCGTAAAGCTGCGATGGATGTCTTGGTAAAATACCATCTAACTGAGAATATAGAGAAAACCATTCTGGATGAGTCTGAACATACATAAAATCGGCATGCGAGGAAGCTGGAAATAGCATGCCTATAGGCGAATCAGTTACTCGTCCCCAAAG
Source organism: Gilliamella sp. Nev3-1 (assembly GCF_001690435.1). Lineage (NCBI taxonomy): Bacteria > Pseudomonadati > Pseudomonadota > Gammaproteobacteria > Orbales > Orbaceae > Gilliamella > Gilliamella sp. Nev3-1. The sequence continues at coordinate 10,933 of NZ_LZHN01000036.1, forward strand.
CTCCCCATTAATAAAATTACCAAACCGCCCAAACATCAGACCAATAGGAACTAGAGGAGCAACAAAATCGCCTACTTGCATAAAACTTTTATTTGTCTTTTTAGCAAAAATAGCAATAACACAAACAGCGCCAATTAAGCCACCATGAAAAGACATACCTCCTTCCCAGACTTTAAATAAAATCACAGGATCTTTAATAAAAGCATCAAGGTTATAGAAGAACACATAACCTAACCGCCCACCAATAAAAAGGCCTAAAAATCCCCAAAATAATAAATTTTCAACTTGCTGTGATGTCCATTGGCTATTCGGTTTATTTGCTCTGCGTTTAGCCAAGTAAAGAGCACCGAGTACCCCAAATAAATACATAGCACCATACCAATGAAGTGATATAGGTCCAATAGAAAAAACTATCGGATCAAAATTAGGAAATTGTAAATATTGATTCATTTTTTAATACGCTTTTTGTTTTTTCGTTTATGAGCAAAGAAGTTAAACCGTTTCTTTTTTGAAACATTAGTCATCGGGGGTGCAATTTCAGATTGTATAGTAAACACAGGTAAAGAAAATTCCTTCATTGCCTTTCTATAAACATCTCTTTTAAAAGCAATAACCTGACGAATAGGGTACCAATAACTTACCCATCTCCAATCATCAAATTCAGGTGTTGAAGACATATTGAGATTAATTGCTGACACATCAGATATCAATTCTAATAAGAACCACTTCTGCTTTTGACCAATACAAACTGGCTGATTTTCCCAACGGATCATCCTTTTGGGTAGTTTGTATCGCAACCAACCATTAGTAACAGATAAAATCTTCACATCTTTTGACGATAAACCAACTTCTTCATTTAATTCACGAAACATTGCCTGTTCAGGCGTTTCGTTTATTTTTATTCCGCCCTGAGGAAACTGCCAAGAATTTTGCCCATATCGACGAGCCCAAAGTACTTGACCATACCTGTTGCAAATAACTATTCCTACATTTGGACGGTAGCCATCATTATCGATCACTGACTACCTCAAAAAAATTATTTTTAATACCTAAATTGTTTCATACATGTGGCAATAAATAAATAAAAAAATGAATTAATCATGTAAATATATCTTTATATAAACTATATAATAGTTCATAAAAAGTTTGCTCAACAAAGTTACCTAATTTACCAACCCGCAAACTACTAGCGAGGATGTCGGTCAGCATAAAACTGTAGTTTTATTCACGTCGGTATTAAGCCAAACTTAGTAACCCCTGCCATCATTAAAATTTTTTCATCTCAATTAGGGAAAAACCTTTTATAACCAGTTGATGAACTAACAATCAACGTACTCTAAGTAAAAAGCTATTAGTATAATAACTGTCTTTTAACATTTGATATTTTTCATGCGCCGAAAATTGTGTCACAACATTAAACGGCTTATTAAAGGCAATTAGTGAACTCATTTCATTCCAACATCAATTCAACATCAACTTATCATCTTCAATCCGTTATTCTTCGGACTATCCGCTCTAGATATTACTATACAAATCAGAGCTCCATTAAATAAAATACCAAACGTAAAAAAGCCCAGCATCGCTGCTGAGCTTCACTAAATTTAAAAGTCTGGCGGCACCCTACTCTCACATGGGTAATACCCACACTACCATCGGCACTACGGCGTTTCACTTCTGAGTTCGGCATGGGGTCAGGTGGGACCACCGCGCTATTACCGCCAGACATATCCTGTCTTCTCTTCTCTCAATTACCATGTATTATCTCATATCCACAGCAATTGCTCAATCCGGAACAAACTGCTCTCTCATTTATTAAACAATTTAAAGTCAATCTCTCTAAATATATCAACTTCAATCATCCAATCGCGTAACTCCAAAACAACTCCGAGTTGTAAGGTTAAGACTCTCGGTTCATTAGTATCAGTTAGCTCAATGTATCACTACACTTACACACCTGACCTATCTACGTCTTAGTCTCAAACGGACCTTACTGAATCTCTTCAGGGAAAACTCATCTCAAGGCTAGTTTCGTACTTAGATGCTTTCAGCACTTATCTATTCCGCACGTAGCTACCGGGCAATGCAATTGGCATCACAACCCGAACACCAGCGGTGCGTTCACTTCGGTCCTCTCGTACTAGAAGC
>NZ_LZHN01000037.1:0-2844 GCF_001690435.1 Gilliamella sp. Nev3-1
ATAAAACAGAGCATCTGAACGTAATCAAGTCAGAATATAATCAAATTTTAAAGAGCAGATCATACACCAGGGAACAAGTTAGAATTATTGCATCATATCAAACAGCAAAACACTCATTATCAACACAAATAGCTTATAGCTCAGGATTAAGAGCTCATGAATTGTTTACTTTGGAAAAAGCATCAATACAGCCAGCAGATGAACGCCCTGCACATAAAGAGAAATTTTTAGGAAGAGAGGGGGAGCTTTATACAGTGACAGGAAAAGGAGGATTAACGAGAGAAATTTTAATTCCGTATCACTTAGCCGAAAAACTTGAGCAAACAAGACTTGCTGAACCAAAGCTTATTGAGGATCGAGGCGTGTTCTATAAACAAAATTATAATATTGCCGGAGGGAAAAATTTTAGTAATTCATTTTCAACGGTATCAAAAAATAGGCTGAATTGGAGCGGAGGAGCACATGGGTTACGGCATAGTTACGCACAAGAACGCATGAAAGAACTTCAAATGACATTAACTAGAGATTTAGCACTTGAAATCGTATCGCAAGAACTGGGGCATTTTAGACCTCAAATAACAGAAGTATATTTACGTTAATTTGATTTAGCTAACGCCTCCCTACGGTCGTTGTTGAATCCCTCGCAATGTGAAAACAAGTTTCACACCGCTCACGATTGCCTAAACAAATATTAAATTATTAATTTTCAGCTTGAGAACTGAGGAATGAAAGCATTAATTTTAATGTTAACAATATTGGCATCTATAGTTTGTTTTAGCTCTATTGGTGTTAGTTTTTGGGGAACAACTGCTATAACGGCATGCTTGTTTGTGCTTATTAATGCTATTACGAATATTTGAAATTAAATGGATAGGCAATCGTGAGCGGTGTGAAACTTGTTTTCACATTGCGAGGGATTCAACAACGACCATAGGGAGGCGTTAGCTTTCCCCTTGAAAAACTATAATAAATAAAATTATTATTTATCAAGATGTTATATTTTTTAAAGTGGATAATTTTTAGAACATACCACTTATTTAGGTTTTTTGTCCCTATTTTCTTTGTTTTCTTATTTTACTGTTTTCCCCCTTGTTTTCTTGTTTATTTTCAATAAGTTGTGAGGTTAAAGGTGTACCTTTTTAATGTTAAAGGTGTACCTTTTTAATGTTAAAGGTGTACCTTTTTAATGTTAAAGGTGTACCTTTTTAATGTAATATCCACAGGCTTTATTTTTAAAGTGTACAAAAAAAAAAATTGACCCTTTTTTGTTTAAGTGTATTATATTTAAAAATATACACTTTAATGATGTTTTATTTCCTGTTTTATTGTTTTACTGTTTTACTGTTTTCCCCCTTGTTTTCTTGTTTATTTTCAATAAGTTGTGAGGTTAAAGGTGTACCTTTTTAATGTTAAAGGTGTACCTTTTTAATGTTAAAGGTGTACCTTTTTAATGTTAAAGGTGTACCTTTTTAATGTAATATCCACAGGCTTTATTTTTAAAGTGTACAAAAAAAAAAATTGACCCTTTTTTGTTTAAGTGTATTATATTTAAAAATATACACCTATAGGTATTATTATGACTAACTTAGTTGTTTTATTGTTTTACTGTTTTACTGTTTTCCCCCTTGTTTTCTTGTTTATTTTCAATAAGTTGTGAGGTTAAAGGTGTACCTTTTTAATGTTAAAGGTGTACCTTTTTAATGTTAAAGGTGTACCTTTTTAATGTTAAAGGTGTACCTTTTTAATGTAATATCCACAGGCTTTATTTTTAAAGTGTACAAAAAAAAAAATTGACCCTTTTTTGTTTAAGTGTATTATATTTAAAAATATACACTTTAATGATGTTTTATTTCCTGTTTTATTGTTTTACTGTTTTACTGTTTTCCCCCTTGTTTTCTTGTTTATTTTCAATAAGTTGTGAGGTTAAAGGTGTACCTTTTTAATGTTAAAGGTGTACCTTTTTAATGTTAAAGGTGTACCTTTTTAATGTTAAAGGTGTACCTTTTTAATGTAATATCCACAGGCTTTATTTTTAAAGTGTACAAAAAAAAAAATTGACCCTTTTTTGTTTAAGTGTATTATATTTAAAAATATACACTTTAATGATGTTTTATTTCCTGTTTTATTGTTTTACTGTTTTACTGTTTTCCCCCTTGTTTTCTTGTTTATTTTCAATAAGTTGTGAGGTTAAAGGTGTACCTTTTTAATGTTAAAGGTGTACCTTTTTAATGTTAAAGGTGTACCTTTTTAATGTTAAAGGTGTACCTTTTTAATGTAATATCCACAGGCTTTATTTTTAAAGTGTACAAAAAAAAAAATTGACCCTTTTTTGTTTAAGTGTATTATATTTAAAAATATACACTTTAATGATGTTTTATTTCCTGTTTTATTGTTTTACTGTTTTACTGTTTTCCCCCTTGTTTTCTTGTTTATTTTCAATAAGTTGTGAGGTTAAAGGTGTACCTTTTTAATGTTAAAGGTGTACCTTTTTAATGTTAAAGGTGTACCTTTTTAATGTTAAAGGTGTACCTTTTTAATGTAATATCCACAGGCTTTATTTTTAAAGTGTACAAAAAAAAAAATTGACCCTTTTTTGTTTAAGTGTATTATATTTAAAAATATACACTTTAATGATGTTTTATTTCCTGTTTTATTGTTTTACTGTTTTACTGTTTTCCCCCTTGTTTTCTTGTTTATTTTCAATAAGTTGTGAGGTTAAAGGTGTACCTTTTTAATGTTAAAGGTGTACCTTTTTAATGTTAAAGGTGTACCTTTTTAATGTTAAAGGTGTACCTTTTTAATGTAATATCCACAGGCTTTATTTTTAAAGTGTACAAAAAAAAA
>NZ_LZHN01000038.1:0-15430 GCF_001690435.1 Gilliamella sp. Nev3-1
CAACAATGGCACAACTCATAGCAATAGTAACTGAATGATTTTGTTGTAGTTGCTGTGCCCACGTTTTACGTGCCCCTGTTGGCACTAAAGCTTTTTTATGATATCTTCCTGAAGCTGAGATTTTAAGCTCAGTTCGGCAAACATCTGCTTAAGCTTGCGGTTTTCCGCTTCTAGCTCTTTTAAGCGTTTAATATCCGATGTTTCCATTCCGCCGTATTTTTCTCGCCATTTATAGAAAGTTGAATTACCCATGCCATATTTACGGCACAGTTCTTTAACGGGAATACCCGCTTCAGCTTCTTTCAAAATAGCGACGATTTGATGTTCAGTCATTTTTTTCATAATTGAATCTCTTTTACTTTTATCATAGAGAATTTTCTACTTTTTTGCTGTACTATTTTAGGGGATAGTTACAAGAACACCACGCTGAAAGATTGGATATTAAGTAATACAAGCCATGGTACGCTTGAAAAATTAAGCGATAAATTGTGGTTATAGCAGGTTCCCGAGAATGAACTTGATAATATCAATTATTTTCTTGGACAATTGGGATTATTAATATCATGGAAATTAACCACGCCAGAGCCAGAAAAACCTAGACGCAGGCTACCTTAAAATAGAATAATTGACGACAAATAAACAACCGTGCTTATATCAAATCCTTGCATTAAAACAGCAAGGATTGCCCTTTTTACTCTATCATTTTACACCACTTAAAAAATCAAATAAAATCAATACTTTTTCTGAACAATTATTATAAAAAACACAATAACTTTTTAGTCTACCCAAAGGCTGTTTTTGCTATATCAGCAGGACTACACTATAATCGTTACCGCTATGAACTTATTTGCCGACCAATCACTTTTCAATCCAATAAATCAATCATTACGACAAGGCATAACCCACCTTGGCTGAGTTTGATAAAGTGATATCAGTTACCTCCGATTTGATAGGGTTTATCAGGATTAAGCAGTCTATTTTATGTATGGGGCAGTGCATCATAAGATAACCTTGTCGCAAAAGGAGTAACGTTATTATTTACTATTATTTCGCTAAATAAAAACTTTAATAAAATCAATGGTTTTTCTGAATAATTTTTATCATATTCGATTTGCCGTTCTTTCTGCTACATCATAGCACTTTTTCCTTATATCATACATCAAGTTTAGCGCAACTAAACGTGCACCTAACACCCAAATAGTTAGCTATTTTCAGCTAATGAGAGAGGAACTTTAGATAAGGTATACTCCACCACCTGTTGTTGGAAATGGTGTTAAATGCTGTAGCATAATAGGTTCCTCTATGATTTTTATTTATATCATAGAGGTAGTATTTGTCGGTTTTGGGGATGAAAATCAAGTTCAACCTTATTGTATTGAAACGATATTTTGACATGAAATAAAATAAATCTTTTAGCAACTACCTTGTAGTATTTCTAATAGATTTTCAGCGGTTTTAATCGTTTTAATGCGATCGAGTGTATCTTCAGCAATTACAGCTTTTGTTAACTGTCGTAAAATATCGAGATGTTCATTAGCTTTCGCTGCGATGCCAATAACAACATAAGCTATGTTATCATCTTGATCCCAGAGTACCCCTTTTGGATAGTAAATTATTTTTAAGCCTGTTTTGATGACACTATCACGCTTATCAGTCGTTCCATGAGGAATGGCAATACCATTACCTAAAAATGTGGAGATTTGGGTATCTCGATCAAACATGGCTTGTGTATAATCATCTTTTACTAGACCTGCTTTTATCATCGCTTCTGATACTGATTGAATGGCATCTTGTTTAGAATAACACCCGCTTATAATTCTAATATCATCGATAGTAAGTTTTAAATCGCTCATTTATTGTCCTTGTGGTTTTGATATACCGAAAAATTATCGGTATATCAATTAGTTGATTATATCGTATTGTTAATTTTTAATTGTTAATTGTCTATTTTGGTGAATTCGAATTAAGCCTAATAATATGGCTCCGACAAGCGCGCCAGTAAAAATACAAGCTACCCATAGAAAAGGCTTATTTACCAATGGAAGTACAAGAAAACCACCATGTGGTGCGGGAACTTGAATGTGGCTTAAAAAAGTCAATACCGATGCGATGGCGGACGATAACATCATGACAGGAATGACTCGTAATGGATCTTTAGCCGCAAAAGGAATCGCACCTTCAGTGATATGTGTAGCACCTAAAATATAGTTTACAATTCCAGCTGCACGCTCTTCCTCAGTAAATGCTTTTCCACGAAATATCGTTGTTGAGAAAGCAATGACAAAAGGTGGCACAATACATGCGGCTGAAACTCCAGCCATAAAGTAAAAATTACCTTCGCCTAGTAGCATAGTCCCTGTTACATAGGCGGCTTTATTTACTGGACCTCCAAAGTCAAAAGAACACATAGCACCAATGACTATGCCAAGTAAAACAGGATTAGCTGATTGTAATGATTCAAGAAATGATTTCATTGCATGGTTAACTGCTGCAATTGGGTCACCTAATAAGAACATGCCTGCACCAATCACAAAAACACCAATTAACGGCATGATAAAAATAGATTTTAGCCCTTCAAATGAACGAGGAAGTCTATCTAACCATTTTTTGACATATAGCATTAAGTAGCCTGCTGCAAAGCCTGCAATAATGCCACCTAAGAACCCTGCACCTGTAATATTGGCAATTAACCCGCCAACAAAACCTGCCACTAACCCTGGCCTACCTCCAATTGAGTAAGCAATAAAACCCGTAAAGATGGGTACCATAATACCAAATGCTTGCCCGCCTATTTTCATCAACAATGCGGCAAATTGATTATATTGTGCATTTGTCTCATCGGCCGAGTAAATCCCCCATAAAAATGAGAGTGCGATTAATACACCACCTGCGACAACAAAAGGCAGCATATTAGATACACCGCTCATTAGGTGTTTGTAAATTTGTCGACCAATTGACTCTTTTGTCACGGATTGTTGATTTGAGGGTACCGATTTTTGTGTATTATTGGTAGCTCCGTTACGTAATGGCACATTGCCTGAAATTATTTGTTCAATAAGCATTACAGCCTTATGAATACCATCTTTTACAGGAACCTCAATAACAGGCATGCCATTAAAACGATCGGGATTGACATCTTTATCAGCGGCGATAATAACACCGATAGCGTTCGCTATATCCTCATCTGTAATGGCATTATCTATCCCACCTGCACCATTGGTTTCTACTTTAATTTCAACGCCTATTTTTTTAGCTGCGGATTTCAAAGCTTCTTCTGCCATATAAGTATGAGCGATACCGGTTGGGCAACCTGTTATAGCTAATATTTTTTTCATAATTATTCCCTCATTTTATTTGGGTAATTTCAATTTGATTCATATAAATACAGATCTTATCTAGCAAACCTAATCCATCTGATTCAGCAACATTCGCCCCCGTTGCCGATGCTTTTTTCATTGATCTTTCAATATTTTCCCTATCAGGCAACCATTCACTAAGAAAGGCTGCTAGTGACGCATCTCCAGCACAAGCGGAGCTGATTAATTTGATCTTTACAGCATTGCAAAACCAAATGTGTGTTCCATTCGAAAAATAGAGCCCTCTAGCCCCCATAGTTAATAAAATATTTTGTGCACCTTGTGCGTGAATATTTTCTAGTGCGGTAATAATTTGCGATGTCGTTTGGGTTTCAAAACCAAAAATTTCTTTGATTTCATCATCATTGGGTTTAATTAATAAAGGTTTATAAGCGAGTAAATCACTTAATATTGGATGGCTAATATCGAGGATGACTTGAATATTTTTGACTTTACATAGAGTTAAAATAGATAGGTAATATTCGGGTTCAATGTTATTTGGTAGGCTACCGCTAATAACTAAATAACAGTTACTGCTTAGTGATTTTATTAATCCTAGCAATTCTTGTTTTTTATTATCAGGAACAAAAGGGCCTTTACCCACCAATTTATATTCATTTTGCCCATCATTAATAAAAACATTGATACGTGTTATATCATCAATAAAACAAGGCTTTGTTTCAATCTGCATTTTTGTCAATTCATCAACGACATATTTTCCAGAAAATCCGCCAAAAAAACCTAATGCACAAGTCGGTTTTAGAAATTTGTGCAGGACAATTGAAACATTGACCGCTTTACCATTTGGGCTATATTGAGTATGCGATGTGCGGTTGACATAATTAGGATTAAGCCCTTGGCAACGAATATTCATATCAATTGCGGTATTAAGTGTTAATGTATAGATCATCTTCCTAATTCCTCTATAACTTACCGGCACAACCACATGTGGCAATAATTTTCTTGATAATTTCTTTCATTGCCGCTTTAGCTGGTTTCATATAATGGCGAGGGTCATTAGCCTCAGGATATTCAATAAAGTATTGTTTTAAGGCATTTGAAAATGCCATTTTTAATTCGGTTGCAACATTGACTTTACAAATTCCACGTTTAATACATTCACGAACATCTTTATCAGGAACACCTGAAGCGCCATGTAACACGAGTGGAATATCAGTGATTGAGCGAATTTCGGATAGGCGATCAAAATCCAGTTTAGGTTCTGATTTATAAAGACCATGTGCAGTACCAATGGCGATAGCTAGCGAGTCAATTTGGGTTTTTTGTATAAATTCTAGTGCTTGTTTAGGACTGGTATATAAAGCATCTTTTGCATCCACAGCTAAATCATCTTCAACACCACCAAGACGCCCTAATTCAGCTTCAACACTAACATCATAACGGTGAGCATAATCTACTACACGTTTCACAATGGTAATATTTTCTTCAAATTGAAGATGTGAACCATCAATCATGACAGATCGAACACCAGCATTAATTTTATAAGCTATATCATCAAATTCTTCATGATGATCTAAGTGAACAGCTAAAGGGATGTTATGCTTTTTAGATAGCTCATGAGCAATAGCAATAATGTTTTCTGTTCCTGCATAACTATATGTGCCTGGTGTGCCTGCTAAAATAACGGGTGATTGCAATTCAGCGGCAGTTTTAACTACGACCTGTATAGTTTCTAGATTATGAATGTTAAAGGCTGGTACTGCATAGTGTTCTGTTTGTGCTTTTTTTAACATGTTGTGACTTGAAATAATAGACATATGACTTTCCCTTAATAATTTATTTTGACTTAATAGAGCAATTAACTTTCGGTTTGAAATTTATTTTTAATAATTATGCTTTCGAATTGTAAGTTATTCTAGTGGTAATCACGTGAGATAGATCACAAAAATCAATATTACTTTCAAAACGTAATAAAAATTATTTATAAATTTTCATTTTGATGGTTAACATGTATATATGAAGTGTGCTTAGATAAAAGACGTAGAAATTATTATTGGTATGATTTATAAGGTAAAATGTAATGCGCTAGTTTAATATTGACCAAGCATAGGATTAATTCTATTATCACCAGTCTTCATTTTATCTACGGTATAGGAAATAAAATTGGCTAGAGCATCTTCATCCCTATTAAAACGACGATTGCAAATTGCAGAAATTGTTCGTAAACAAGGCGAAGTTAAAGTTGATGAATTATCACAATTGCTTCAGGTATCGAATGTAACTATTCGTCAAGATTTAACTTACTTGGAGCAACAAGGATATTTAAAACGCTCTTTTGGTGGAGCAATTTATCTTGCTCAGGAAGGAGGGGGAAGTCAGACAAGTGCCATTACACAAAATTATACACAAAGTTTTAATGATAGCCATGATATTGAATTAGTCAAAACTTGCTTAAGTTATATTAATGATGGTGATACGTTGTTTTTAAGCCATGGTAATTTAATAAGAAAATTGATTCCGTTTTTACACTGCAAAAAATCATTAATACTGATTATGAATGATATTAGTAATGCAAAATTAGCGAAAGAATTTACGGATGCCGAAGTCATTCTTATTGGTGGCGTTTTACTTGAGGGTAATCTTTTACAGGATAACAAGATGATCAATCTTATATTAAATCAATTTCCTGTATCGCATTTTATTCTCGAAATAAGTGCCATCAATATAGGTAATCAATTAATTATTGAAAATTTAGAACAGGTTAAAACTTATCAACAAATAATAAAAAAAGCCGCACACAATATCGCTATTTTACCTCAAAGGCTGATTCATAATAATGATAATAATCTGGGAAAACTCATTGATCTTGATATGGTTGTGTTATCAAGACCTGCTGTAACAGAGTATCATCAGCAACTTCTGGATGCCAATTTTGAGATACTTATTTCAAATAAATATTGTGTGACTTATCAAAACATACTGGAGAGATAATAATGCATTTCAAAATCTGCACAATTGGTGAGCTACTGGTTGAGTTTTTAGCCAAGGAACAAAATCAACGTTTCAATCAAACAGGAGAGTTTATTGGCCCTTTTGTTAGTGGTGCTCCGGCAATATTTGCAGATCAAGTTGCAAAATTAGGTTTTTCAGTTGTCTTTTTTAGTTGTGTTGGTAAAGATGCATTTGGCAAGATGTGTATAAATCGGCTGAAAAATGACGGTGTTATTATTGACGGTATCACCATGCATCATAAAGCCAATACTGGTAGTGCTTTTGTCACTTATAAAGATTCTAATGAAAGAGATTTTATTTTTAATATTCCAAATAGTGCATGTGGTTTACTTTCGTTTAATCATGTTAATGAAAGCTTATTAAAAGATTGTAATCATTTGCATGTAATGGGATCATCGCTTTATTCCTTTCGTGTGATTGATGCTATGCGTAAAGCGTTAGATATCATTAAAAACAAAGGGGGGACAATTTCATTCGATCCAAACTTACGTAAAGAAATGTTTGATATACCAGAAATGGAGCAGTCTTTTGATTACATAATGGAATATACCGATATATTTTTACCCAGTAAAAACGAAGTTAATTATTTTTCAAATAATAATGATGAAAGTGAACAACAAATAATGATGAGGTTGCTTAAAAAAGGGATTAAGCACATTGTGGTAAAAGGCGGTTGTAAAGGCGCTAATTATTATGGGCTTGACGAGCAAGGTTATTTACAAATGCATCACGTTGATGGGTACACAGTAAACTCCGTTGACCCAACAGGAGCAGGAGATTGTTTTGGTGCCACGTTTGTTAGTTTAATGTTGGCAGGCTATTCAGTCGAAAAAGCATTGCAATATGCAAATGCAAGCGGTGCATTTGCTGTATCTAAAAAAGGTCCTATGGAAGGAACATCTTCATTGCCTGAATTAAAGCAGTTCCTTTCTCGCACTTTTATTAAATAATAATTAAAAGCAATGAAGTTATCAAAGTATAGACAAAAAAAATCCCAATAACAAGGTTATTGGGAAAACATAAGGAATAGGAAAACAATGAAATAAATGCATTGTCGGTATACATTATGCCTTTATTTTTTAAAAATGTCTGTAAAGTTATGCAAATGATTGCTTAAATAGTTGGTACCTATTACGTTAAATAATCGTAAAGATAGGCTCTAGTTGCCTTTGTCAGAAATTAATATTTAATTTAGCTATAAAAAGAACTCTAATAATGAGTTTAGAAATAGTTTTCCATGTTCAGTTATTTGCCAGTTTTGTTCGTCTTCAATTAAATAGCCTTTTTCAATGGCCATTGTTATTTGTTTATCAACTATCTGTAATGATAAATAAGTCCGTTGTTCAAATTCGTATTTTGGCACTGGCTCAAATAGCCGAAATCGATTCATAAAAAACTCAAAAGGTAACTCTTGTTTTGGAACTTCATAATATTTATCCAAATAACGCCCTTCTAAATAACCTTTTGGATGGCGAGTTTTTACTGTACGAATAATTTTACCATCAGATTGGGTTAATTTGCCATGGGCGCCACAGCCAATCCCCAAATAGTCCCCAAACCGCCAATAATTTAAATTATGTTCGCATTGAAAACCTTTTTTAGCATAAGCAGAGGTTTCATATTGCTGGTAACCGTGTTTAGTTAATAATTGATGACCTTGTTGGTAAATTTCCCAAAGTTTATCGTCATCTGGTAAAACAGGCGGTTTTGAACTAAATAATGTATTGGGTTCAATGGTTAATTGATACCAAGATAAATGAGGTGGATCAATAGCAATAGCTTGTTTTAAATCATATATAGCATCATCAATACATTGACTTGGTAACCCATGCATTAAATCTAAATTAAAACTTCTTAAATTTAATGTTTTGGCTAATTTTCCTGCTGTGAATGCTTCTTTGGGATTATGTATTCTCCCTAATTTTACAAGCTTATCGGCTTGAAAGCTTTGTACACCAATGGATATTCGATTGATACCAGCTTGTTGATAACCATTAAACCTTTCTATATCAATAGAATTTGGATTGGCTTCAATAGTAATTTCAGCATCATTATCTACGGGAATGATCTTATTTATATTTGATAATAATTTATCAATGAGTTCAGCAGAAAACAGACTTGGAGTGCCACCACCAATAAAGATCGAATGAATTAAGCGGTTTGAGCACAAAACAGCATCATGTTGTAAATCTTTAATTAAATGTTCTATATAAGCTTCATAATTGGGGGCTTTTTTTATCGTATGCGAATTAAAATCACAATAAGGACATTTTTGTACGCACCATGGCATATGAATATACAAACTCATTGGAATTTTATACATAAACGCTGTCTTTCCTGAAACTTTTTGACAACAATAACCAGTATGTTGTTCTATTTTTTATAGTGTGGCATTTTACTTCAAAAAAGTAAAAAAAGCTTTTGGCATCTATTGTATTTTTATTATTAACTTAAAAAGCGTACAATTATTAATAATTTTCGATATTAACTATTGTTAAAATTTGTTATTTAGGAGTAAGTATGAATATTTATAAAGATATTTTAGAAAATAGCTTATCAGGGGTCTCGCTAAGCTCATCGGTTAAGCAATTAACTTATGGCGAACTCCCTACTTTGGTTATTAACCATAAAACTTGTTGTGCAGCGGTAACATTACAAGGTGCACACTTGTTATTTTGGCAACCAATTAATGAGCAAACTCCTGTTATTTGGTTGAGCAACAAAACAAACTTTAAAAAAGGCGTGGCTATCCGCGGTGGTGTACCTGTTTGCTGGCCTTGGTTCGGTCAATCAGGAACGCCGTCTCACGGTTTTGCTCGTATTGTTGAATGGAATTTAGACTCTTGCACTGAAGATGAGCATGGTGTCGATCTCATTCTATCTCTCGTCAATAATCAACAGACAGCGCCTTATTGCAACAAACCTTTCACTGTATCATTAAACCTTCATTTAGGTAACACCTGTGAAGTTGTTTTAAGTTGTTCTGGTGATTTTGATGTAACTAGCGCACTACATACTTATTTTGATATCAATAATATTGAAGACGTTGTTGTCAAAGGATTAGGTGAAACCTATCAAGATCGATTAGCCGTTGAAAATAAACCTGCAAAAATAGGGCAATTGACTTTTAACCAAGAGGTTGATCGTATTTATACTAATGCTAGTGATCAAATAACTATCACAAATGGCATTCGAACAGTTCGATTAACTAATACTAATGTAAGTGATGTAGTAACATGGAATCCATGGGTAAATAAAGCTAAAACAATGAGTGACTTTGGTGATGACGAATATAAATCTATGGTTTGTGTCGAATCTGGTTGCATTACAACGCCATTGAAATTATCACCAAATAAAAAATCGACTTATGGTTTTAAAATAGAATTGATTTAAAAATTCACACTATACACGATAAGCACAATCAATGTTTTGCTCGATTGTAATATTATTATTTGATTGCGTTTATTGGGATAACACTCTATAATCTTGGGCACTTTATTAAAGTGCAAGTTTGATAGCCAACTACTGGGTCGCCTGTAATTGGTTTTATTTTAAATCATTAAGAGAAATAAATATGTTTACATTTAAAGCTGAAGTTAGAAAAGAGCATGGTAAGGGTGCGAGCCGCCGCCTGCGTCACGCTGGTAAATTCCCAGCCATTATTTATGGCGGTACTGAACCTGCAATCGCTGTTGTACTTGATCACAACCAAATTTTTAATATGCAAGAAAAACCAGAATTTTATTCTGAAGTATTGACTATTGAAGTTGACGGAAAAGCAACAAAAGTAAAAGTACAAGCAGTACAACGTCATGCGTTTAAACCAAAATTAGTCCATATGGATTTTTTACGCGCATAATTTATTGATTGGAAAATTATCCAATTACTTGTTTTAAACAAAGGGTCACCGTGATGGTGACCTTTTTGTTTTCGAGTCAATAAAGGCTAATGCCTATTGTTATGATTTATCCTGTACACTGACTACCCAACATAATAGAATGATTACATTATACCATCGTAGGAGAGAACCATGTCTGATATCCCAGCTTGCGATTTAGTTATTTTTGGTGCTAAAGGGGATTTGACAAGACGTAAATTACTACCTTCTTTATACCAATTAGAAAAATATGGAAAACTACCTGAACAAACCAAGATTTTAGGTGTAGGACGTGCTGATTGGGATCACGCTGCTTATTGTGAGGTAGCAAAAGATGCCCTAACCTCATTTATGCCAGAGCCATTAGACGATAGTATTTGGCAACGATTCAGCCAACGATTAAATTTTCATAAACTAGATGTTAATGATCGCGCTGGATTTGAAACACTGAAAAATAAACTTGATTCAAACAACCCTGCTATTTTTTATTTTGCAATGCATCCAGGGGCTTTTGGTACTATTTGCCAAGGCTTAGCTGCTGCGGGATTAAACCAATTACAAAATAGAATTGTAATGGAAAAACCGCTTGGAACCGATCTAAAATCATCTTGCGAAATTAATGATTCAGTGGCTAAATTCTTTAATGAATCGCAAGTTTACCGTATTGATCACTACTTAGGTAAGGAATCTGTATTAAACCTATTAGCTTTACGCTTTGCAAATACGGTGTTTGCGTCATTTTGGGATCGTAATTCTATTGATCATGTCGAAATTACTGTGGCTGAACAAGTTGGTATTGAAGGCCGCTGGGGATATTTTGACAAAGCAGGGCAAATGCGCGACATGGTGCAAAATCATTTATTACAAATCTTAACTATGATTGCAATGTCACCACCAGCAAATCTTGAAGATGATAGTTTACGTAATGAAAAAATAGCCGTCCTTAATGCGCTTAGACCAATTGATAAAACGAATATTCGTGAAAAAGTAGTTCGGGGTCAATATACAGCAGGCTTTGTTAATGGCGTTAATGTCCCAGGTTATTTAGAAGAAGATGGCGCTAATCAAAAAAGCAATACCGAGACATTTGTTGCCATTCGCGTTGACATTGATAACTGGCGTTGGGCAGGTGTTCCTTTTTATTTACGCACAGGCAAACGCTTACCAAGTAAATGTTCTGAAGTTGTTGTCTATTTCAAACCGTTACCGCTTAACCTTTTTAGTGAATCTTATCCAGAATTACCACAAAATAAATTGACTATTCGTCTACAACCTGATGAAGGTATGGATATTGAGATTCTAAATAAAGTACCAGGTTTAGATAGCACTCACAATTTGCAAACCACTAAGCTTGATTTAAGTTTTAGCGAAACCTTTCATCAACAAAGTGCTGATGCCTATGAACGTTTACTACTTGAAGTTATGCGTGGTCGCCAAGCATTATTTGTTCATCGTGATGAAGTTGAGGCAGCATGGAAATGGGTCGATTCAATTGTTAGAGCGTGGGAGTTAGACAATGAACAGCCAAAAACTTACCAAGCCGGAACTTGGGGACCTGTAGCATCAGTTGCATTGATTACTAAAGATGGGCATTCATGGCACGAATTCTAATAAAGGAAAATAAAATATGTTTACGTTAAATAAATATGAGAATAATCAGTTATTGATTGAAGATTTAACCTCACATATAGTCAATAAGTTAAAACAGGCGATTGAACAAAAAGGCCATGCTTCTATTGCTGTTTCAGGGGGTAAAACACCAATTCCACTTTTTGCTTTACTCAGCCAACAAGATATGGAGTGGAACAGAGTTTTTATTACGTTGGTTGATGATAGATGGGTGGATAATACTGATGACGCCAGTAACGAAAAGCTCGTAATGGCTCATTTATTACAAAACAAAGCAAAATTGGCTAATTTTGTCGGCTTAAAAAACAGTTGTGATAATCCATTTGATGGCGCAGAAATGACTGACAAAATGTTAGATAAAATTCCGATGCCATTTGATGTAATCGTTTTAGGTATGGGCGAAGATGGACATACCGCTTCATTATTTCCAGGTGCAGCTAATTTAGCGACCGGTTTAGATATGAAATCAGGCCGAAAAGTTGTAGGAATGACACCATTAACAGCACCACTTGATCGTATTACATTAACGTTACCTACTATTTTAAATAGCAAAAATATCTATCTACATTTAGTTGGTGAAAGCAAAATGCATGTATTAGAACAAGCAGAAAAAGATCATAATGTTAATCAAATGCCTATTCGAGCTGTTTTGCAGCAGGACAAAGTGAATGTCACAGGTTTTTGGACTGCATCTTAAATTTTTTTCAGTTTTGTTTGCCAACTTACGTCGGTAATGAATTTTTACGATAAATTTTGCTTCCAAAGCACTGGAGCAGCAGTGCTTTGATCTTACCAATTAATCCTCTGAATTCTCTTTTATGGGCTTTTCTGCTTGTTTTGTTGCTTTTGTTTTTCTTTTTCGGCTGGCTTTTTTCTTGGGTCTTTTAAATTGACCATAGTCGATAAGTTCGCCAGTTTCGTCATCAATCACGCCCCACTCTTGGCTATTATCTAAAATCGCCTTTTGTACTTCGGGTGGGTAATCCGATAGGGTGGTTTCTTTTGGTAAAGGTTTACCGGGTTTACCGGGTTTACCGGCTTGCCTGATCACTTTTGGCCAACGAGGTTGCCAGCATAGGCATTCCGAAATAAAGTAACCCATAGTATAAAATGGCAATAAGATTAAAAAGACGGGGATTAACATTAAAATCATGATCACACTGGGGTTATTTTTTGCCAGATGGATCATGGGGCTAATATGTCCCTCAACACCGTGAAAGGGCATGGGTAAGTGGGTACTTAGGCGTGGTTTAGGCAGGTTTTGGGGACCGTCTTCCATATAACGGCGGATAAATTCCCACTCGTCTTTATAATCTTGAGGATTATAAGTGTTTTTGCCTACGCCCACGGACTGTGCAACGGGAAAGCCAGTTTTATAAGGGTGAAAAGTAAACAAGTTAACCACATTAGTACCGCCCATATCCGAGCCAGTCTCGCCAAAATTAGCGGGCATAATATGTTCCCATTTAAACACTGCAGTACCGCCACAATATTTAGGGCGTTGTACATACACTTGCCGTGTTACCCGATTAAACCGTACCCGAATATGGCGAAGCGTGAATAATTCCAAGCGACAGACATTGTAACTACCCCTTAAAATAGTACAGCAAAAGAGTAGAAAATTCTCTTTATTAATCCACTGAGGATTTAACCATGAAAAAAATGACTGAACATCAGATTGTATCTATTTTAAAAGAAGCTGAGGCCGGTATCCCTGTCAAGGAACTTTGCCGTAAATATGGCATGGGAAATTCAACTTTCTATAAATGGCGAGATAAATATCATGGTTAAAAAATTTAGTATCGAATTCAAACAACAATCAGTTGATTATGCATTATCTCATGCACACCTTTCTATTAGCGAACTTTCCAACCATCTAGGTGTGGGTAAATCAACCCTAGATAAATGGATTAGGCAACTTTCCCCGAATAAAACCAGCCGTCGAGAGTTAACGGCTGAGCAACAGCGGATTATGGCGTTAGAAAAAGAGATTAAAGAACTGAAAATGGCCAATGATATACTAAAAAAGGCGCATGTGTACTTCATCAACAATCCAAGTCGGTGAAGTACGCTTATATGAAAAATCATTTAACCTGCTATCCCGTTACTAAGATATGCTCATTACTTGGTGTCAGTTCATCGGGTTATTATGCTTGGTTAAAAAGAGCAAACAAATCAGCCAAACTCAGCGAGTATATTAAAAAGCAGTATTGGCAACATAAGGCCCGTTTGGGTGCGCCAAGCCTGCTTCATGATGCTAGGGAAGCGGGCTATCAAGTTTCAGAAAGGACAATTAGCCGTGTTTTGCAACAATTGGGATTACGGAGTAAAGCAGCACGTAAATTCAAGTATAAAACAGACACGGCTCATCGCAATATTGCGCCCAACACGTTAAATAGGCAATTTAACCCTGATAAGCCAAATACGACATGGGTAACCGATATTACTTATATTAAAACGGGTGAAGGTTGGTTATATTTGTCGGTGATTATCGATTTATATGGACGAAAAGTGATTGCTAGGCAAACGAGTCGCTACATAGACCATCATTTAGTGTGTAATACATTAAAACAAGCCTTATTTCGGCGTCACTTTCCTAAAAATGTACTCATTCATAGTGACCAAGGAAGCCAATATTGCAGTGCTGATTTCAAGCAGTTATTGTTACAATATGGACTCAGGCAAAGCATGAGTCGAAGAGGAAACTGCTTTGATAATGCGGTTGTTGAGAGTTTTTTCATACACTCAAAACACATATTATTCATGACTGTTACTACAAAACGAGGAAACTGGCTAATAAAGCACTATTTGAATATATTGAAATCTATTATAATCGGATACGTCGTCATTCAGCTAATGGCTGGGTATCACCTGAACAATATGAACAACAATATTACCAAAACGAAAAAATGATAGAGGCGGGCACTGTCTAATATTTTGGCGAGGATCAAGGTACTGATAAATTACCATATGTATAAACCACTTTGATTTTTATTGAGACCTTTGTACGGTAAAGCTTCACTCAAACTAAATTTTTAACCGTGCTTTTTTGAGGCATTTGGGCTTATATTTAGACCTAAATACCTCTAGATAAGTTGTAACTATCCCCTAAAATAGTACAGCAAAAAAGTAGAAAATTCTCTATGATACAAGTAAAGGGGATTTAATTATGAAAAAAATGACTGAACATCAAATCATCGCTATTTTAAAAGAAGCTGAAGCAGGTATTCCTGTCAAGGAACTCTGTCGTAAATAGGGCATGGGTAATTCAACTTTCTATAAATGGCGTGATAAATACGGTGGTATGGAAATTTCAGACATCAAACGTTTAAAGGAGCTGGAGGCGGAAAACCGTAAACTTAAACAGATGTTTGCTGAGCTCAGTTTAAAATCTCAGCTTCAGGAAGAAATCATAAAAAAGCTTTAGTGCCAACAGGGGCACGTAAAACGTGGGCACAGCAACTACAACAAAATCATTCAGTTACTATTGCTATGAGTTGTGCCATTGTTGGTTTAAGCCGTTGTGCTTACTATTATCAAGCTAAGTTACAGGATGATTCGGTGATTGTTTCGGTGTTGAATGCTATCACAGACC